>CAYVOE010000234.1:1376-8109 GCA_964452795.1 uncultured Nitrospiraceae bacterium | reverse complement strand
CGCCGTAACGCTGGTGTTGGGGAAGCACGAGGCATCGACCGACGTGAGGCTCCCCGGCGGGTAGTTTTCGAGGATCTGGTAGTTGCCGGCCCGGTAGGGCGATCCGACGGCCCCGAAGCCGAGATAGAGCAGCGCCATCTGGCAGTCCAGGACCTGGGACTGAGTGGGCGTGAAGTACGCCGAGTAGACATACGAGATGGGAACGGAAAGCTTGGCGTGAAGGCAGGCCCGCTGCTCGGGCGTCGGAGGTTTGGCCGCGATCCGCTGGATCATGGCGGGGAAATCCGGCTCCATGCCCCACTGCGCCCCGGCGCCGTCGCCGCCGGGATCCGAGGGACACCGAGCGATGGCGGGGTCGGTCCAGTACTCGGGGTAGATGGAAGTCGAATCGATGCCCATCAGAACCGAGTTTCCGGTGGGCACGTAGTAGATGCCCGAGGGAAAGAGGCCTTTGTTCTCCGTGGCGTGCATCTTACAGATGATGCCCCACTGTTTGAGGTTGTTCTGGCAGGAAGCGCGGTTGGCGGCCTCGCGGGCGCGGGCCAAAGCCGGGAGCAGGATGGCGGCGAGGATGCCGATGATGGCAATGACGACCAGCAATTCGATCAGGGTGAAACCTTTTCTTCGCATGATGACGGCTCCTGTTCGGAATCAAGGTTCGACCAGTCTTGTCTGGGTCATAGGAATGTGAGGGAGAGACACCTCCCCCGGAAGGGCAGTATTCAACCCCGTTCGTGGAACCGTTAACCCCGTGCCTGGCGGCGCCGTTGTGTTCAATTTGCAACTGTTCGCCGTTCGTAACCCACGCTAACACGGATGTTAAGTGTTTGTCAATCACTCTAAGCGTGAAAAAGGGGAAAGATGGAGACAGGAGGATCCCATTCCCATCCTTCCGGTGGTTTGTTGGTTTGTAAATTATTCTATGTCAGTTCTTTACGGCTATTCGGGGCGGAGGACGGCGTAGCCGAATTCCATGGGTTTCAGCGAGAGGGGAACGGTGCGGGACCCCAGTTCGGGGTGGTCCAGGGCGGTCCCATCGAGGACGATCTCGCCGGTGGCTTCTTCCCGGGCGTAGTAGCAGACGGTGATACCGGCATCGTCGCGGTAGGTCTTGACGACGACGTTCGGGGGCGCCGAGACCACGCCTAAGCTGTCGCGGAACCCCTGGGGATAACCGGGCGCTGCTTCGTCGCGCAGGGCTTGTCGAAGGCGGACGAAGGTGACGGCCTCGGGCCGGGCGCCCTCGTCGCGGACGTGGTCGTAGAGGGGCATGCCGTAGACGAAGCAGCGGGCCACGTGTTCGGGCTGGGAGGCCTGACCGACGATGATCTTGTCGGGATGGGTGAAGCGGACGATCTCGACGGGACCGGCCGGGGAGCCTTCCCAGAGGTTGATGAGGCGGGCCGCCGAGTCGCTGCCCGATTCGCAGGCCAGGTAGGCCTCGGGGCCTTGTATGCGCCGCCATTCGCGGTAGATGCGCTGGAGCCCGCGGTTCTGGGCGGTGAGGACGCTTTCGGCGGAAAGCCCGTGGCCGTGGCCCGGCTGATCGCAAATCAGGTGGTGGCCGAAGCCCTCGTCGAAGTAGATCCCCGTGGCGCCGCTGGCGGCGTAGTCCGGGAGGAGGCTTTCCCGCCAGAATTGCTGCCAGGGTTCGCAGTCAAGGCAGGCGACCCGGCCCAGGTGGTCGTGGTTGGCGAGGAGGTTCTCCGTATATCCCGTGTCGGCCTCGGGCACGTAATGGTCCGCGTCGGGGTGGTTGAACACGGCGTGGGCGTAGAAATGGGTACCGGAGAGGCCGATGTCTTCGCGTAATTGGCGAATCATCTCCCGGAAATCTTCGGGGCTTCCCGCCTGGACGCAGGGCGGGAAGTAGTCGGGGAACTTATAGATGCCCCAGTGGGTCCCCTGGCCCACTTGCACAAGGATGCAGCGGGCGGGATCGACACCGAGAGCGTCGATCTTGTTTCGGACCTTGTCGGGAATCTCGAGAAACCGTGCGTGGAGTACGCCCCGGTTCAGGTCGTGCTTATCGGAATCCTCGGGCTTGAAGCCCCAGGCGATCATGGAGTTGATCACGACGTCGAGGCCGCGGACCGAGGCCGGCTGGGCGTGCCAGGGCAGGAAGTCGCCGGCGAAGGCAACCTCGTAGCGGGACCGGTAATACTCGGCCGTGGGATGCCAATCGCCGGCGTGCAGGCCGAGGAACCACTCGTCGCTCGTGAAATCCTCGCCCCGCTGGAGGGGATAGACCTGAAATTCTCCTTTGTAGGGCTTCATGAAGCGCCAGGTGTCTTCGAGGCGGAAGAGTTGCCAGCCGAGGGCGCCTCCCGACTCGCGGAACGTCACCCGGCCCAGCATGTCCATGTCCTTTCGGTTGAGATAGCCCGTGCCGAAACCGACGCTTTCGCCGCTGAGGTCGGACCACACGCAATAGAGGCCCGAGGGGACGGTGGGCGGTACGGTGAGCAGGTGCTTCTGATCGCGCAGGCGGGTGCGCGGCTCGCTTTCCTGCCAGCCTAGATAGCGAGGCACCGACAACGTTTCCTGCGCGGGATCCTCGTGGATCTTGACGTCTTCGAGGCCGAGGAACAGGCCGGTGACGAGGTGGGGGCCGCGGTTCGTCAGGGCCGTGCGCAGTCGCAGGAAGGAGGTGTCGTCGTCGAGCCGGCCGGTGAGGGTCAGGGACACGCCCGTGGGATTGCCGTCGCCGTCGAGGAGGTCGTTCCAGCACAGTTCGAGGCCCCGGCCGCCGTCGTAGGAGAAGGTCCGGTGGGACGACAGGGACGGGTGGGCCTGCGACACCACGGCGGCCGCGACCTCCGGGTTGTCGGGAGTGCCGAGCCAGATCCGAACGGGCGCGGCGGCGTCGGGGGGGAGCGTCAGGGTGTGGTCGGGGTCCGCCAAATGGATCTCGGTCAGGGCGCCGGACCGGGCGTCGAAGGAGAACCGCGCGAGGCCGTTCTCGAGTGTCAGCGATTCCTGGGCCGAGGCGAGCCGACCCGGGTCCGGGATGAATACCAGTGTTAGAACCGCACCGATGGTAAAGACACAGCTTCGCATGGTCACTCCTTCACGCGAGTCACTTCCCGCACATTTCCTGCCCATAGATCCGAGCACCGCTTGGGGGTTTGTCGTTGCACCGGAGCCGAAAAGGTGCCCCCAAGGCGCCTTTACTGGGAGGGGGCGGCGGCCGGCGGCATGGGGATGGCCAGTTGCAGGCCCTGTTGCGCCTCCTGCCGCTGCTGCTCCGACATGCCCTGCAAGGGGAGCTGCGCGGCGGTTGCGGCGGCGGCTTCCTGGCTCCGGCGGATCGCATCCTGTTCTTCGGGCGACAACTGCTCGATCCGCTGCTGCGCCTCATCGGTCGAGACGGTGACTTCCTTCGAACCGCAGCCGGCGGCCAGGGAGGCAACGGCGAGGGCCCCGGCGAGGGTCCGACACAAACGCTTCAACATCGGCATCTCCTGTCTCCTTTGGGTTCGGGACACAAGCTGCCCGGTCCCTGAGGCGGACCGGGCAGCGGGAGGGGTTGCGTTGGGGCCCGGGTCTAGCCCATGCCGCCGAACAGCGCGAGGTCCTGACCCCACCAGTTGAGGAAGGAGTTGGGGTAGGGCGAGCCCGCCATCGAGGTCGGGAGCAGCGACTTGTAGAGCATGGGCGACTTCTGTTCGAGGCGTACGAACTCGACGTGGCCGTCCATATAGAGGACGTTGGAGCCGCCGGGAACGTGGTTGAACTGGAGCACGCCGGTGGCGCCCAAACCGCCGAACTGGGCGTTGTAGGTGTTGCTGTTGCTGTACGAGTCCCACATCACAAAGATGGTGCTCTGGGCCTTGGCGCCGGCCGCCGGATTGTTGATATCCGTGATGAAGAACCGTTCGAGTCCGTCCTTGAGGCGGTGGTACCGCGCCGGGAGCCGGCTCACGCCGTCGTTGTCGAAGATGTTGTACTGGGCCGGGTACCCGTAGAGCGTGGGAATGGAATCCTGGGCGAAGATGGGCCCGTCGCAATTGGGGGCCCGGACTTCCACGGTGGGGAAGCACGACGCGTCAACGCCCGTCAGGCTGCCCGCCGGCCACGACTCGAAGGGCGCCGTGGAGGTGCAGTTGGAAGGCCAGGGCGAGCCCTTCTGCCCGAAGCCCATGTAGAGCACCGCCATTTCGAAGTCCAGCACCTGCGACTCCGTCGAGGCCATGTAGGGCGTGTAGATGTACGAAATGGGCACCGACAGCTTGGCGGCCAGGCAGGCCTTCTGCTCGGGTGTGGGCGGCTTGGCGGCGATGCGCTGGATCATGGCCGGGAAATCGGGCTCCATGCCCCAGGACGTGCCGATGGAGTCTCCGCCGGCGTCCGACGGACACCGCAGGATGGCCGGGTCGGTCCAGTATTCCGGGTAGAGGGTGGTGGCGTCCACGCCCATGGTCATGGTGATGCCGAGATTGACCGGGATGTAGTAGCTGCCCGCGGGGAACTTCCCCTTGTTTTCGCCGGCGAACATCTTGTTGATGATGCCCCACTGCTTGAGGTTGTTCTGGCAGGAGGCGCGGTTGGCGGCTTCGCGGGCGCGGGCCAGCGCGGGCAGGAGGATGGAGGCGAGGATACCGATGATGGCGATAACGACCAGCAGTTCGATGAGGGTAAAGCCTCGTTTTCGCATGATGACAACTCCTATCCTGAAGATGGGTAAGACAAGGGCCATTTCGGAAAGGAAGTCCTTGTAGCGGTGGTGTGGTATGCGGGTGGTTGTACCTCCTGTGGCGGCGGGCTTCGGGCACGGTCGAGAGGCCAGGGGCCGACCGCCCGGTGAACGGACGGATCAACCAAGTGCGGAGCCGGGCCGTAACCCGAAGAAAAACCGCTTTGTTCAAGTCAAAAATCGGAACCGTTCAACGGCAACAGACTAGCAGGACACCGAGAACTTGTCAATCGGTCTTTTCCGTCGATGCCCCATTCGCGGGGGAAAAACCTCAGTCCTTGTCGCGACGGAGGGCCAGGAGGATTTCCTGTTCGCGGGCCTGGAGCCGGCGGCCGAGGGCGGGCAGGCATTGCCGGTAGACCAGGATGGACAGGCCCAGGAAGGCCAGGGACAGGACGATTCCGAGAGGCGCGAAGATCGGCGGGAGCCACCGCGCGGCCACCTGGTCGACGGCGAAGGCCACGATGGTGGGGAGCATCAGGAGGGGCACTCCGATGACGGCCAGAAGCGCACCGACCAGGCCGGAAGGCCGGCCCTTGCGTCCGCTCAGGGCGTCGCGCTTGGCCCGGACAGGGAAGTAGATGGAGATGAAGTTGCCGCCGACGCAAAGGGAGACGTAGGCCTGGAGGAACTGGAGCAGGAGGACGACGATGGTGATAAGCCCGGGCCGAAAGATGAAGCCGCCCGCGACGGCGAAGAGGAGCGACTGGACGACCACGGGGAGAAAGAAGGCGAGGTTCATCGCCACGAAGTATTGCCGCCGGTCCGTGGGCAGGAGCACGAGGGCCTGAAAGCCCTCGGGATCGAGCCCGAAGATGTTTATCAGGAGCATGGCGGCGTTGATCATCACCACGTAGACGAAGAAGGCGATGAGGAAGGAAGGGGCAGGGAAACTACTGCCGGGTGCCCCGAAGGCGATGGGCAGCATGATCACGAGGACGATAAAGACCGGCATAAGGAGCTGGACCCGCACGGTGGGGTGGCGCAGCAGCGACAGGACGCCGGCCCAGGCCAGGGCGGCCGTGTCGTCGGGAAGGAAGGGGAGGGTGCGCGCCGTGAGGGGAGGGGCGCTCCGGTGAGCGGTCGCGGCGCGGGGCCGGACCTTCTCCTTGCCCCGGCGAGCGAAGCCGGTGTAGTGGCGCCGGGTGGACCGGTAGCCCGCGGCGAGGCCGGCTCCGGCGAGGCCGGTCATGCCGACCAGGCACAGGGCGACGGCGCCGTAGCGGTCCTCGCGCAGGGCGGCCACGCCCAGGGGCAGCCAGCCCAGGGGAACGACGCCGTTGGCGAGGGTGAGCCGGCGGGCGAGGGTGTCGATGGAAGTTCCGGACGGGCGCGCCGCGGCGGTGCCGTCTGCGTCGGATGAGGGATCGGCGCGGTTGGCCTCGGCCGAGTTGCGCGACAGGTGCACCAGGATCTGGGGAAGCTGGGCGACCGCGATGATGACCAGGGGGATGAGGGTGAGGATAAGGCGTCGGCGGCGCTTGTTTTCCATGAGGATCGCCAGGAGCCCCCGGATGTGGTAGCTCCAGGCCGCCAGCATGAGGTAGAAGGCCCCGGCCAGGAGCAATGCGCCGAACATGCGGGGCCCGGCGCCGAGGACAAGGCCCGAGACGAACCCCAGCGCGCCCAGGCCGAAGAAAAGCGTCAGGGGCGATGCCAGCGACGCGACGAAGTTCAGCAGGAACACCATGGACAGCGACACGGGGAGGTAGAGCATCTTGCGAAAGTCAATGGCGTCGGACCGCTGAATCTCGGTAAGCAGCCCCGCGCCCCAGCCGAGGACGGCGGCGAAGACCATTGCGTCCACCGCGAGCACGAGGGCGAGGGAATCGGCATCGGCAAACACGCGCCAGCCGGCGAAGAACAGTCCGATGCCCACCCCCAGGGCCGCGAGGGCCAGCATCGCCACGATGAGCACCAGCAGGACGCCCGCCACCGCCCCCGCCGCTGACCGGAACCAGACGCGCTTGAGCAGCAGCAGCCGCAGCTCGACCAGCGCCCGTATCTGTCCGAGCACCTAATCGTCTCCCGGGAGCC
>CAYVOE010000234.1:0-1366 GCA_964452795.1 uncultured Nitrospiraceae bacterium | reverse complement strand
CACCCACCGCCCGGATAAAGGCCTCTTCGAGGGACATGCCGTGGGCGAGGTTGTCGAGGGGCCCCTGGATGACCAGCGCGCCGGCGCGGATGATGCCGACGTGCGTGCACAGGCGTTCGACGATTTCCAGGATGTGGGACGTGAGGAAGATGGTGGATCCGCGGCGGATGAGCCGTTCCAGCACGCCCCGGATAGTACGCGACGCGATGGCGTCGATCCCTTCGAAGGGCTCGTCGAGGAAGAGCAGGTCCGGGTCGTGGATCAGGGCGGCCGCGAGGGCCACCTTCTTGCGCATGCCCGTCGAGAACTCGAAGAGGAGGGTCTTGCCCGTATCTTCCAGTCCCATGAGATGGAGGAGCTCTTCGCACCGGGCCTCGAGGACGTTGCGCGGGAGCCGGTACATGCGGGCGATGAACACGAGGTATTCGCGGGCGGTGAGGTTCTCGAAGAGGCACAACTCTTCCGGCACCACGCCGATCCGTTTCTTGACCTCGAGAGGGTGCTGAGCGAAATCATAGCCCAGGATCTCGGCCCGGCCCGCGCTCGGCCCCAGGAGGCCCGTCAGCATCTTGATGGTCGTCGACTTGCCCGCCCCGTTGGGTCCCAGGAATCCGTAGAAACTCCCCGGCTCCACCTGCAGATGGATGTGATCCACTGCGCGGAACCCGTTGAAGTCGCGCGTAAGGTCGAACGTCTCGATCGCGTACCGCATCCCAATCCCCTGGGCGCTCGCCGCCGCCGCGATAATAGCACCCCCATCCCCGGAGTTTCACGGATTACGGTACCCAGTTTGAATTCCACGCTTCTACCGGGATGCGCTATACGCTTCTTCCATCGCTTGCCTTTCCCAGGCCACGAGTTCGAGGGCTTCGAGCGACGACCGGGGCGTCACGGCGTCGGGCGCCTGGCCTTGCTCGATGCAGGTGACGAAGTAGTCGAACTCGGCCGTGTAGCCGTCGCCGGGTGCAAGGTCGGGCGTCAGATGCTGACCGTCGGCGGTGTGGACGTGGAGTTCCGGACCCTGCCGGGAATCGAACTCGAGCGTCGCTTCTGCGCAGGCGATGCGGAAGGCCATGCGGAACGGGAACGTGGGTCGATAGCACCAGCCGCCGTCGAGCGTAACGGTCAGACCGTTCGCATAGGTGTAGAGCGCCGTCACCTGGCCGATGCCTTCGCCGTTCTCGCGCGTGCCGACGGCCTGCACCGCCGCGGGGCGTCCGAAGAGGCTGTTGACGAAGTCCACGTCGTGGATGTGGAGGTCGAGGATGGCGCCGCCGCTGTGTTCCTCGCGCATGAGCCAGCCTTCCCAGCTCCACGCCGGCTTGGGGCTGTTGCGGGTGAAGTGGGCCGTCAACACGGGGCCGTA
>CAYVOE010000233.1:0-8113 GCA_964452795.1 uncultured Nitrospiraceae bacterium | reverse complement strand
CGGTCTTCCAGAGCTTTTCCGCCGCGCCGCCGGACAGCTACAGCAAGTTTGCTTAGGCCCACCTGTTCTGGCGCGATCCGCCGGGCGCTCCTCCGGAGACGCTCCGGGCCGATCTCGAGGTGCAGCCCTGTCCCGGCGCCATCGCCGAGCTCGAGCACGTGGGCCGGCGGATCAAGGGATTGCTTCGAGACGGCGTGCCCGCGGAAGAGATCGCGGTCATCTACCGGGATCTCGAGGGCGTGTCGGGCCTGGTGCGAAGCGTCTTCGGCGAGTTCGGGATCCCGGTGCGGGTGGTGCGGCGTCCGTCGCTGGCGGAAAGCGCGGTTTGCGCCTTCCTGCTGGACTTCTACGACGCCGCCGAGTCCTGGGAGCGCGAAGCGGTGGTCGAGGTGTTGACCTCGCCGTGGTTCCGCCCCCCGGATCGGCCTCAGGCGCTTCATACGTCGGCCTACGCGAGCCTGTCGCGTCTGGCCCAAATCGTCGCCGGCCACCGGGAATGGGATCACCGGCTGGCCTCGCTGGTCCGTCGGTTCCAGGAGTTGGAGACGTCGGAGGAGCTCGACGAGGACGACCCCGCGGATCCGGACCTTCTGCGGCGTTACCGGCGCCACATGCCGGACGCCCCGGCCGCGGCCCAGGAACTGTTCGACCGGTTCCTGGTCATGACCGAGATCGCCATGGATCTGCCTCCCCTCGCCGGCATGTGCCGTCACGTCGAGGCCTTCGAGCGGCTTATCGAGGCCTGCGGACTGCCCTACGCGGCGGCGGCCCATCCCGTGGCCGAATTGCGCCGCACCGAGGGGAACGCCCTGACCCAACTGCGAAGTCGCCTCGCTCAGATCTATGCGTGGTGCGAAGACGACGAGGACGACGCCCTGGTCAAACGCGGCGAGTTCGTGCTTCGCCTGGGCAGGGCCTTGCGCGACACCTTCTACGACCCCGAGGACCCGCCCGTCGGCGTGGCCTGCCTCGACGCCGAGGCGGTTCGCGGCCTGCGTTTCGACCACGTCTTTCTGTGCGGGGCCAACGAGGGCGTTTTTCCGCGTCCCGGCGGGGCCGGCGCGGTGTACACCGACGACGACCTGGACGAGCTGGAGCGGGTTGGAATCCCCCTGGACGGGCGGCGGGGCCGGGCCGATCGGGAAGCCCTGCTGTTTCACCGTATTCTCGACGTGCCTCGACGGCACCTGGTCATCACCGCCCGGACCCTGACGTCGGAAGGACGGGAGGCCCGCCTCAGTCCCTACGTGGAAGACCTTCTCGAGCTCTTTCCCGGCAAGACGGACCTTCTGAAGCGGGCGATCTCCCCGTCGGACTTCGTTCCAGCCGTGGAGGATGTGGCGTCGTGGCGCGACGTGCGGAACGTGGCCTTCTCGAAGGCCCGGGGATTGCAGCGGACCTTCGCGGATGAATTCGCGGCGACGATTCGGGGCGCTCGGATCGAGGCGAGGCGCTACGGTTCCGAGGCGCCCGACGCCTACGACGGGAACCTGGCGGACGAGCGGCTCCGGGAACGGCTCGCCCGGACCTTCGGCCCCTCCCACGTGTTCAGCGTCAGCCAGTTGGAGATGTACATCACCTGCCCGTTCCGGTACTTCGCGGAGCGCGTGCTGGGTATCCTGGACATCGAACCGCCGTCGGAAGAGTTCGCCGGAAGCATCGTCGGCATTGTGCTCCACGACGTACTTCAGGCCTTCCACAGCTACTACCGCGGCCGCGCCCTGGCCGAGGTGCCCGAAGACGAGGCGCGGCTGGCCCTCAATACGCTTACGGACGAGGTATTCACCCGGATGGTCCGGGGCAGCCAGGCGGTTCCGGCGGGCATCGCGGCCGTCGAGCGGCGGCGCGTCGAGGGCGTTCTCGAGCGGTACCTGCGCCACTCGCGCAACGAGGACGAGCTCCGCTGGAAGCCGCAGCACTTCGAGGTGACCTTCGGCGAGCGGCGCCGGGATTTCGAAGCGGATCTGGATCGGCCCGAGGCCATCCCCCTCGAGACGTCCATCGGGGTGGTGTTGTTCAAGGGCCGCATCGACCGTATTGACCGCGACGGCGACTGCGTACGCGTGTTGGACTACAAGAGCGGGGAACCGCCTTCGAAAAGCAGTATCAAGGAAGGCTTGTCGCTGCAGCTTCCCCTCTATGCCCTGGCGGTCGAAGAACACCTGATGGCGGATTCGACGTGCGCGGGCGCCTTTTTCCTCCAGCTCGGCCGCGACAAATGGGTCGAGGGCACGGGCCGCTCCAAGACGAAAGACGAGTGGAGCACGCAGCGCGAAACGACCTTGCGCGCCGTTGTCGAGGCGGTCCAGGGCATCCGCGAAGGTAGATTCCCGCCCGCGCCGCGGCAGAGCAACGCCTGCGCATACTGCGCCTACGCCCGGGCGTGCCGATACGAGGAGTCCCGCATCAAGCGGAAGCTGCCGGAGGGAAACGATGCAGTGGACGCTTGACCAGCAGGCGGCCATCGAGACCGTCGGGATGCGCCTGTGCGTCGACGCGGGCGCGGGGTCGGGCAAGACGCGCGTGCTCGTCGAGCGCATCCTGCACCTGATTGAACGACGCCACGCCGATCTCGACCGCATCGTGGCCATCACCTTTACGGAGAACGCCGCCGCCGAGATGAAGGAGCGCCTGCGGCGGGAATGCCGTCGGCGGGCGCCCAGGGACGACGCGCAGCAGATGAGTTTCTGGCGCGACGTGGAGCGCCGCGTCGAGTCGGCCCGCATCTCGACCATCCACGGCTTCTGCTCGCGCCTGCTTCGCGAGAACGCGCTTCACCTGGGGCTCGACCCCGAATTCACGGTGCTTGCGGAGGCGGAGTCTCATTTGCTGCGGACGCGGGCCGTCACGGAAGGGCTCCACGAGCTGCTCGAACAGCAGAACCCGGCGGCGGTGCGGGTGGCGGCCGAGTACGGCCTCCGGCAGACCCGAAACGTCCTGCGCCAATTCCTGAATCGCACCGACTTGCTCGACCGGGTGGCGCAGGATTTCGCCCTGGACGATCCCGACGCCCTACGCAAGACCTGGGCGACGGTTCTCGACAAATACGAGCGAGAACGGCGGATGTCGCTGACGCGATCGCTCGAGTTGCGCCGGTTTCTTCGGGACTTGGCCGCCTTTGAAGGAAAGTGCCACAATCCCTCCGACCCGCGGGAAGTCCTGCGGATCGAGCTGATGCTCCAACTCGAACGCATCCTGTCGGGGACGGACGCGGGCACGATAGGCAAGTGCCTCGAGGCCATCGCTCAAAGCGGGTCCACGAGGGCCAGCCGTAAGAACTGGGACGCCGACGCCTTCGACGCGATTGCAGACCTCCAGAAGAAGGTCCGCGATTTTGCCCGGAAACAATTGCCAAAGGAGCCGGTCGAAGAAATCGAGGCGAGGGCGGCCGGACTGACCTGCGATTTCCACGCCACCTTCCGGCACATCGCCGCCGTGTACGAGCGCATGAAGAGAGACGGGACGGCCGTCGACTTCGACGACCTGATCCACCGGGCGCTGAACCTGCTCGAGACCGACGAAGCGATTCGCCGGCGCACGGCGCAGGGCATCCGGTTCCTGCTCATCGACGAATTTCAGGACACCGACACCGCCCAGTACCGCATGGCCCGGCTGCTGACCGACATCCCGGACGGTCCGGAACTGTTCATCGTGGGCGATGCCCGCCAGTCCATTTACTACTTCCGCGGGGCGGACGTGGACGTGTTCCGGGGCGCCCGGAAAGACTCGCAACGGGTCATCCCCCTGGCGCGCAACTTTCGCTCCCTTCCCGAGGTCATCCATTTCGTCAACGACACCTTCGCCCGGACCGGCCTGCTCGGCGCCGTCGAGGAAAAGCACGAGGGCATGGAGCCTCACCGCGACCCGTGCCACGAGTGCCGCGTCGAGTTCCTGCTTCCCGACGGAGGCGAGGGGGGTGAGCGCAAGGCCGATCATCGGGCCCGGGAAGCGGAGCTTATCGCCGCGCGCCTCGCCCAGATGTGCGGTCCGAACGGCGTGCAGGTCTGCGACAAGGATACGGGAGCGCCTCGCCCGGCCCAGTACGGCGACGTGGCCATCCTGTTTCGATCGCTCAGCAACGTGTACATGTATGAGCAGCGGCTCAAGCAGTGGAGGATTCCGTACACTCTGATGGCGGGGCGCGGATTCTATCAGCGGCCCGAGATCGTGGACCTGAAGAACCTCCTCACGCTCCTCGGCGACCCGTGGGACGAGGTGGCGCTCTTCGGATTCCTGCGCAGCCCCCTAGTGGGGCTGTCGGACGAGGCCCTGCTCGAGCTGCGCGGGTGGGGCGAGGACCGCCGCGGCATCGCCCACGCCTTCAACGCGGGGTTCGTGCCGGAGGACGAGACGACCGCGGAATTGCTGCGGGCGGCGCGAGACCTGGTGAACGACCTGCGCCTGCACCTCGACATGCCGCTGGCGGAGTTCCTGCGCCGCACCCTCGACCGCACCGGCTACGAGGCCATGCTCCTGGCGGACCCGTACCTCGGCACGCAGAAGGCCTCGAACGTGCGCAAGCTGCTCGACCTCGCCCTCGACTTTTCGCGCACACGGCCGCCGCGGTTGGGCGCCTTCCTGCGCTACCTCGAAGACGCGGCCTCTCAGGAGGTTCGGGAAGGCGAGGCGGCCTTGGCGGCGGAAGGGTCCGGCGCCGTGACGCTGATGACCATCCACAAGGCGAAAGGGCTCGAGTTCCCCATCGTGGTGGTGCCCGACCTCGGCCGGTGTCCGGGAGGCGCTTCGACCGGTCCCGTGGCGATCGAGAACGGACTCGGACTCGCCGGCAAGGTGATGGGCGACGACGGCACCCTGCAGGCTCCCCTCCTGTACGACGCCATTTCGGAGTTGCAGAAGCGGCGCGAGACGGCCGAGGAGGCGCGGCTGCTATACGTGGCCCTGACGCGATCGCGGGACTGGCTTCTGCTGGCCTGCGGCACCGACGGGAAAGGCATCAACGCAAGCTGGTTCCAGGCCCTGGACGACGCCTACGGCCTGATGGGCCGTAAGGACGGCGAGACCTTCGGCGGCGAGGGATGGCAGGCGGTGGTGCGCCGCACCGTGGACGCCAAGCCCGCCGACCTCGTCGAAGAAACCGGGGACGCCCGGTATGCGCGCGAAGAGATCGAGCGCCGGGTTCAGCCCGTTTCGCCCGGTCCGTCGCGGCGCCGCTCGCGGAGCGTCAGCGCCGTTCTCGACCGGCTGGCGGTGGACGCCGCGCCAACGAACGGAAGAACCCAAGGGGCCCGGCCCGCGACGCCCGTCGATCCCCGGATGCGCGGCACCCTGCTCCACCTGCTCTTCCAGCGGTGGGACCTCCGGTCGTCGGCCCGTGCGGCGGCCGAGACCGTGTGCCGCGAGGAATGCCCCACCATCGCGGGGCGGGCCCGGCTCATCGACGAGCTGGCGGCCGTGGCGGAACGGTTCCAATCGACCGACCTCGGGCGCCGCATCGCCGCCCAATCGGCGATTCAGCGGGAGGCTCCCTTCGTGTTGCGCGTGGGCAACGTATTGGTGAAAGGTTCCGTCGATGCCGTCCTCGACGACGGCACCATCGTGGACTACAAGACCGGCCGCCCCGACGCCCGAAGCCACGCCCGCTACGAACAGCAGGTGCTCCTGTACGCCGCCGCGGTGCGCGACCTCTGCGGCGTCCTTCCTCCCGCGGCCTACCTCGCCTACGTCGACACGGGAGAAGCGGTGGCCGTCGACGTCTCGACTGAACGCATCGATGCCGCCGTCGAGCGGGCCCGCCGCGCCCTGGAACAGCCGGCCCCGCTCGGTTAAGCGCTCGAGAGGCTTCGGCTCACGCGGCCCTACGTCACGTCGGTGGCGCGGCGCGTGTCGGCAATGGCCTGCCAGTGGTTGGCCAGAAACTTGACCATCTCGGAAAGCGAATCGAGGGTGGCCGGCTTGGTGAGGAACCAGTTGGCGCCGAGGTCGTAGCTGCGGAAGATGTCCGTCTCCGCTTCCGACGTGGTCAACACCACCACGGGCAGGCTGGCCAGCTCGGCGTCCGCCCGGATTTCCTTCAGCGTCGAGATGCCGTCCCTTCGAGGCATGTTGAGATCGAGGAGGAGCAGGTCGGGCCGGGGCGCGGCTTCGGGGGAGGCGTAGCGGTCGCGGCGGAAGAGGAAATCGAGGGCCTCTTCCCCGTCCTCGACGGTGAAGAGGCGCGCGGGGATGCGGCTCTTCTCGACGGCCTTGGTCAGCATGAAACGGTCGTTCGAGCTGTCGTCGGCAAGGAGAATGGTGAGCATTTGCTGTTCGGCCATCAGGTACGGTCTCCCTCTACCTGCCGCATGGGCAGGGTCACGATGAAGGCGGCGCCTTTGCCCGGCGCGCTGCGCGCGGTGATGGCGCCGCCGTGTCGTTCGGCGATGCGCCGGCAAACGGCCAGGCCAATGCCGGTCCCTTCGTATTCGCTTGCTTTGTGGAGGCGTTGAAACACGCCGAAAATCTTCTCGAGGTAACGCTCGTCGAAGCCGATCCCGTTGTCTTCCACGATGAGCTGGCACAGCTCTTCGGCACGCGGGCGAGGCGGTCCGTCGCCCCGGCTGACGTAGCGGCAGTAGATCCGCACGACCGGGGGCGTGTCGGGCCGGCGGAACTTGAGCGCGTTCTGGATGAGGTTCTGGAGGAGCTGGCGCATCTGCGTGGGGTCGGCCTCGACGATGGCGAGGTCGCCGAGTTCGATCCGGCCGTCCGCTTCCTCGACATAGGGCTCGAGGTTCTCCATGACCTCGTGGACGATGCGGCGCAGATCCACCTGAACGAAAGGTTCCGAAGAACGGCTTACCCGGGACACCTCGAGCAGATCCCGGATCAGCGACCGCATCTGTTCCGCGGACGTCTCGAGCCGGTCCAGGTACTCCTGGGCGCCCTCGGGCAGGTCGCCGCCGTAGTCCTCGCGCAGACCGTCGCACAGCAGCTTGATGTGCCGGGCCGGCGCCTGGAGATCATGGGAGATGACCGAGGCGAAGTCTTCCAACTCGCGGTTGGACCGGGCCAGTTCGGAGGCCTTCTTCTCGAGCTCCCGCCGATGCTGCTTCACGGCGTCCTGGATCTCCTTCATGCGAAGGAGGGCGCGGGTGCGGATGTAAAGCTCCGTGCGGTCGACGGGCTTGGCGATGAAATCGTTGGCGCCCGCCTCGACGGCCCGCAACCGGTAGTCCCGTCCGTCGAGCACCGTCACCATCACGATGGGGAGATCGGCCGTTTCGGGCAGGTCCCGGATGCGTCGCGCCACTTCAAACCCGTCCATGCCGGGCATCATGACGTCGAGCAGCACCAGGTCCATTCCGAGATGGACCTTCGACAGGGCCTCGGCGCCGTCGCAGGCCAGCTCGGGCTCGTGCCCGGCGGCTTCGATCAAGGCGTAGAGCAACTCTCGGTTTTGTTCGTCGTCGTCGACGATGAGGATTCGCTTCTTGTTGTCGTCCATAAGCTCTGCGCTTGGCGCTGAGGGGCCGAGGCCGGGGCGCCCGCCCCTCCGCTCTTCACTCCTCTTCGTGTGGCTTCGACGCGCGGGCGTAGGTGGTCACGATGTCCACAAACGTACGCGTGTTAATGGGTTTGGCGATGTAGGCGACGCAACCGGCGCGCAGGGCTTTCTCCTCGTCGCCGCGCATCGCGTGGGCCGTCAGGGCGATGACCGGGATGCTGGCGGTGGCCGGGTCTTCCTTGAGCATGCGGGTGGCGCTGAGGCCGTCCATCCCGATCAAGGCAATGTCCATGAGGATGACATCGGGCGATTCGATGCGCGCCATGGCCAGCCCTTCTTCGGCCTTGCTGGTGGCGAGGACCTCGTGTCCGGCCGTCTGCAGCAGGTCCGTCACCAGCTCCATGTTGAGGGGATTGTCCTCAACCAAGATGATCTTCACTCCACCCATTGCTGTGCTTTCCCTGGGGATTGCATGCCGCCGTCCGATGCCGCACCGCGCTCCCCCGTCATGCCCGTTGGCGTTTGCGGAGACCCGAGAGGATCTGAATCAGCTCTTCCCGAGCCGATTTGGGGACCACGGCCTGGATGGCGCAACGCAATTCCTCCCGTTCCTCCGCGGAAAGGTCTCGTCCGGTAAACACGAGCACCGGAATCTTCCGGGCTTCCGGG
>CAYVOE010000232.1:0-8201 GCA_964452795.1 uncultured Nitrospiraceae bacterium | reverse complement strand
AAAGAGGCACGTGGGCGTCGAGGGCGGCCCGGGCGACGGCATTGGACCGGTGAAACCAGGCCGTATAGATAAGGAGACCCTCGATGTCGTCCGCCCGAAGGCGCCGCAGGGCCTCGATGACCTGCTCCTCCGTCTCGAGGAGGTCCTCCGGCCCGCGCACGTCTATCCCGAGGGATTCGAGCTTCGACCGATAGGCGTGTCGGGCGAGAATGTCGCGTCGGGCCTCGTGCGGCACCCGGGGATCCACCACGCCCAGGACCCCAATGCGGGGCCGGGCCTTCAATTCAACGGGGTTCAACGCCATCGGGGACACCTCGCTGCGCTGCGGTCCTGAAATGGGGGTCGCGTGAAACGGCTTCATCGCCCCGCACGGAACGGGCACAAACTACGCACAAACGAGCAGAAATGTCAACCGGCCCCCAACCCAAGGGCCGGTAAAGGCCCGCGCCCGTTGAAGACGATATACCGGTTGGCCTACCCTTTAGGGCCCGGCGCGTTCCGGGCGGGTGAAGTATGGTTCGAGGAGCCCTCTCTATCATGAAGATTTGCTGCATCGGGGCCGGCTACGTGGGTGGTCCGACCATGGCGAAGATCGCGCAGAAGTGTCCGGACATCCCCGTAACGGTGGTGGACGTAAACGAGGCGCGGATTCGGGCGTGGCAGACCGACGACCTGCCGGTGTTCGAGCCGGGCCTGCTCGAGGTGGTGACCGAGGCCCGGGGGCGCAACCTCTTCTTCTCGACGGAGGTGGAAAAGGCCATCGACGAAGCGGACATGATCTTCATCTCGGTGAACACGCCCACCAAGAGTTACGGCGTGGGGGCGGGCCGGGCGGCGGACCTCTGCTTCGTGGAACGGTGCGCCCGCCAGATCGCCCGGGTGGCGCGCAACGACAAGATCGTCGTCGAGAAGAGCACCCTCCCCGTGCGCACGGCCGAATCCATCAAGACCATCCTCGACGCGGCGGACAACGGGGCCCGGTTCCAGGTCCTGTCCAACCCCGAGTTCCTCGCCGAAGGGACGGCCATGAACGATCTCGAGCATCCGGACCGGGTGCTGGTGGGCGGCGAGAACTCGCCGGAAGGCGCCGCGGCCATTCAGACGCTGGTGGACATCTACGCGCGGTGGGTGCCGCGGGAGAAGATCCTGACCACGAACCTGTGGAGCAGCGAATTGTCGAAGCTGACGGCCAATGCCTTCCTGGCGCAGCGGATCAGCTCCATCAACGCCGTGTCGGCCCTGTGCGAGGCCACGGGCGCCGACGTGGACGAGGTGGCCTACGCCATCGGGCGCGACACCCGGATCGGGCCCAAGTTCCTCCGGGCCAGCGTGGGCTTCGGCGGATCGTGCTTCCAGAAGGACATTCTCAACCTCGTCTACCTGTGTGAGCACTTCGGCCTGCAGGAAGTGGCGGATTACTGGCGCCAGGTGGTCGAGATGAACAACTACCAGAAGCGCCGGTTCAGCCGAAACATCGTGCAGCGCCTCTTCAACACGGTGTCGGACAAGCGAATCGCCGTCCTGGGCTTCGCCTTCAAGAAGGACACCAACGACACGCGCGAGTCGCCCGCCATCTACGTGTGCCGCGACCTGCTGGAAGAGCGGGCGCAGCTCGCCATCTACGACCCCAAGGTGTCGGAAAAGCAGATCCGCGCCGACCTGGGCCGGAGCGACGGCGACGGAGCCGACCGCCTCACCGTGTGCGCCGATCCCTACGAGGCCTGCCGAGGCGCCCATGCCGTCGCCGTCCTGACCGAGTGGGACGCCTTCAAGCCCGACCAACTGGACTACGAGCGCATCTACCGCGACATGGAGAAGCCGGCCTTCCTCTTCGACGGCCGTAACATCACCGACGTGGCCGAGTTGCGCCGCATCGGGTTCCGGGCCTTCGGCATCGGCAAGCCCCTGTAGCTGCGCCGCCGAAAACGGCCTGGCGTCTCGCACAGGACAAGGAAAGTGGCTTCCAAAGAGGGACAACCTGGCCGCGACGGCCAGACCACGGGCGCCGGGTCTTTGTGCCGGGGCGGCAAAATAGAGTATATACGTGTGTTCTGGCCGAGGGCGAGGTGGGATATGTTATGCAAAAGTGGTACCGGCTTTCGGACAACCGCCTGGTCGAAGGCGAAGGGGACGACTGCCCGATTCAGCTCTTCATAGCCCCGGATGAAGAGGAGCGGCGCTACCTCGTCGACGAGCTCCAGATCGATGAGCACACCCTGAACTCGGCCCTGGACCCCGACGAGCTGGCCCGGCTCGAGTTCGAGCCCACCCACGTCGCGCTGATCTTCAAACGCCCCCGCAACTATTCCGCCGCCGACGAGTTCCTGTTCAAGGTGGCCTCCATCGGCTTGTTCCTGTTCGACGACCGGCTCGTGCTGGTGGCGGCCGAGAACGACGGCATCTTCGACGGCCGGCCCATGACGAAGGTGCGCTCCCTCACCCACGTGATGCTGCGGATCATGTACCTGGCCATCAGCCATTTTCTCGGCCACCTCAAGGTCATCAACATGATCTCGGAGGAGCTCGAGGAAAAGCTGAACCAGAGCATGGAGAACCGCTACCTGCTCCATCTCTTCACCCTCGAGAAGAGCCTGGTGTACTACCTCAACGCCATCCACTCGAACGGCCTCGTCATCGAGAAGATGCGAAACACGGCCGCCAAGGTGGGGCTGAGCGGCGAAGACCTCGAGTACCTCGACGACACCATCATCGAGAACAACCAGTGCTACAAGCAGGCCGAGATCTATTCGAACGTGCTCTCGGGCCTCATGGACGCGCGGGCGTCCATCGTCAACAACAACGTCAACGTCCTCATGAAGACGCTCAACCTCATCACCATCGCCATCATGGTGCCGACCTTCGTGGTGAGCGCCTTCTCGATGAACGTGGCCATCCCCATGCAGAAGAGTCCCCACGCCTTCCTGATCGTCATGGGCCTGGCCGCGGTGTCGGTGCTGGGCCTCCTCGCCATCTGGCGTTGGAAACGAATGTAGCGACCACCCTTTTCCCCGGCGCGAAGAAAAAGCGCCCGACCCCGGGGCCGGGCGCTCGCATTCCGGATCTTCGTCGTCCTACTTCTCGATGACGAACTGGTCCTTGAGATTCCCGTCGATGTCGTAGGCGCGATAGACGAGGCGGTTGCCTTCGATGTAGATGTCGAGGGCCTGGTACGTCGAGATGTTGGTCATGCCCACCTCGGTGTAGTCGTACGAACCCTGCTCGTAGAACTTCATCCCCGAGTTCGACACGATGTAGATCGTGCCCTCGGCGGGAGAGTCCACGCGCTGTCCGCCGCGCATGGGGTAGGTGCGCAGGTAGGCGTGGTCGTGCCCCTGGAGCGCAAGGTCCACGTGGTACTTGTCGAAGAGGGCGCCCCACACGCCGCGCACCTTCGGGTTGTCGCGGCCCTGTCCCGAGGAATAGGCGGGGTGATGGTACACCGCGAATTTCCAGGTGGCGTCGCTTTCAGACAACGTCTTCTCCAGCCACGCGCTCTGGCTTTCAACGGGCAGGTTCGAATCGAGGATCACGAAGAGGGCGTTGCTGTACTCGAAGGAATAGGCCTTCTCGGGCGTCACCTCGTCGGGTCCGTTGGTGGGCAGGGTGAACTGTTCCAGGTACAGGACGGGTTCGCCGCCGTGGTACTCGTGGTTGCCCAGGGCCGGCACCAGTTGACGCCGCTCATACACGCCCTGGGCGTTCTCGAACAACCGATCCCAGTCGTCGCGCTGGGCGCCGCGGTTGATCAGGTCGCCGGCCATCACGTAGAACGCCGCGTCGGGCCGGCTGCGGAAGGCGTTCTTCACCAGCGAGCCCCAGCGCTCGAGGCCGTTCTGGGCGTCGCCCATGTAGATGAAGCTGAACGGCTCGTGGCCGTCGGGGGCGGTGGTGAACTCCGCCAACTCGGTCCAGCCGTCGTCCGACCCGTCGCCCACGGAGTAGACGTAGGTGGTGCCGGGCTCGAGCCCCGTCAGCACCGCGGTGTGGCGGTGGACGACGGGATCGTTCACCACGTCCGGCGTCTCCAGGGGCTTGGTTTCGGCGGTGACCCGGGTGGGCTCGCCCCGCACGAAGCTGTTGTAATCCTCCTTCTTCTGATAAATCACAACGCCCCGGTCCACTTCATCGTTCGTGCGCCACTGGATGGTCTGGGTCGTCTTGGGGTCGTCGCTCCACGTCAGGACGATGTGATCGGGCTTCTCCGACGACGGGTACTCCGTCATGCGGAGCATGTTGAGGATCTGGCCGTCGTTGCGCCGGTCGTCGTTGCCCCGCAGCAGAATGGCCCCCTCGAGCTCCGCCGGCACCCCGTCGAGGGCCGTATCGTCTTCGACATAAGGCTGCTCGCCCACGCGGAACGCGCCAAGCGTGTGCTGGCCGGGATAAATCTCGGTAATCGCGACCGTATCGCCGGGGTTCTGCGGCGCAATGGCCACGAAATAGTGGCGAGCCCCGCCGCTCAGCGAGTTCACGCCCAGTCCGATCACGCCCTCGTCGAAGGACTTGCGCCACACGTCGAATTCCCGTCGATTGGCCGTGACGACGAGGTCGGTCTTCTCGTATCCCAGCTCATTGAGCCAGAAAGGCTCGTCGCCCAGGCGCAGGTCGCGCACGATGTACACCACCACGGGAACGTTGACCCGGAAGGTGATGTGCTCCGTGCCGAGGATGTGGCGTTCTTCCTCGGTAAGCGCCGCTTTCAACTGCTCCAGGTTGAGGTTGACGAGCTCGTCGTGGTCGTACGAGTCCTTCAGCCGTTCAAGAAAGCCCGAAACGGTATCGTGTACGGACGGGTGGGCGCCCACGTGGGCCGCGGCGGGCAGCCCGAGTCCGATGCACATGAGTACGAGGGGGATGGTTCGACAACGGAAAGATCGCATGCCTGTCTCCTCCAGAACCCGACGGGGTTCAACGGCCCTACTCTCGGTGCTGCGCGTTCAGACAGTGTTAGCGTAGATCCGGGATGATATCGGAACGGCGTCCCCCGTGTCATTGTCGCAGCGGATTGACAGGGGAAGTCCAAGCGGGTAGCATGACCCGAAGCCTTCGCCAACGGGAGAGGAGAATGCCATGCGTATCTGTCTCGCGATTTCAGGGCTGTTGTGGATATCGATTGCCGCGGTAGCCAATCCTCCCGGGGTCGACGAGGCCCTCGATGCGGGGATCGACGCCTTCCTCGAACAGGCGGTGGTGGGCCCCCGCGACGACGGTGCCTACGTCGTTCCCACCACCCAGATCGTCGAGCCGGCCGGCGACACCGTACTCTTTCCGGGACGTCCCGTGGACGCCGCCCTCAGCCCCGACGGCGACACCCTCGCCATCAAGAACCGCAATGAGCTGGTCTTCCTCGACGTAGAGACGCGGATCATCGGTCAGACCCTGCGCCTGCCCGACAACGGCGGCTCCACCTTCTATGGCATCGCCTGGAGCCGCGACGGAAGCAGCGTATGGATCACCGACACCCGGAGCCGGCTGCGGGCCGCCACCCTCGAACAGGACGGACAGTACACCTGGACCGAGGAAATCGTGCTGCCGGGGCCCGAAGGCATCGAACGGCCGAACGCCACTCCCGGCGGGTTCGTCCTCGACGAGGACAAGGGCGTGGCCTACGTGGCCCTCAGCCGCAATAACGCCCTCGGCGTGGTCAATCTCGAAAGCAAGGAAGTGACCGCCCAGATCCCCGTGGGCATCGCCCCCTACGCCGTGCTGCGCGCGGGTGACAAGGCCTACGTGACGAACTGGGGCGGCCGCCGTCCGAAAGAGGGCTACACAACCGGGCCCACCTCGGGCAGCCAGGCCGTCGTCGATCCCGAGACCGGCATCGCCTCCACCGGCACCGTGTCCGTGGTGAACCTCGCCGACGGCACGGTGACCGCCGAGATCGAGGTGGGGCTCCATCCCTGCGACATGGCCCTGTCTCCCGACGGCACGCGCCTCTACGTGGCCAACGCCAACAGCGACACCCTCTCGGTCATCGATACCGCCACCGACACCCTGGCGGACACCATCGGGGTCAAGCCCATGGCCGAGCTCCCCTTCGGCAGCGCCCCCAACGCGTTGACCTTCTCGCCCGACGGATCCACCCTCTACGTCGCCAACGGCGGCAACAACCTGCTGGCGGTCATTGACGTGGCCGAGAAGAAGGTCAAAGGGCTCATTCCCACGGGCTGGTATCCCGGCGCCGTCGTCTACATCCCCGGCGACGGCGACGAACCGGCCGCCTTGTGCGTCGCCAACACCAAAGGCGTGGGCAGCCGGTTCAAGAAGCCCAACGCCCAGCCCGTCCAGAGCGAATCCGGCGAGGACGTCCACGGCTACAACTCCCACGACCACATGGGGTCGGTCACCTTCGTGAACGTGCCCGACGACGAGCAACTGGCGGAATACACCCAGCGCGCCGCCGCCAACATGCGCCTGCCCCTGATGCACAAGGTGATGAACACCACGGCGAAGGAGGAGAAGGTCGTCCCCGTGCCGACGGCGCCGGGCGAGGTCTCGGTCTTCAAGCACGTGGTCTACATCATCAAGGAAAACCGGACCTACGACCAGGTCTTCGGCGACCTGCCTCAGGGCAACGGCGAACCGGCCCTCTGCCACTTCGGCCGCGAAGTCACTCCCAACCACCACGCCCTCGCCGAGCAGTTCGTGCTCCTCGACAACTTCTACTGCAACGGCGTCCTCAGCGCCGACGGCCATCAGTGGACCGACGAGGGCTACGTGACCGACTACATCGAGAAGAGTTTCGGCGGCTTCACGCGCAGCTACCCCTACGACGGCGAGGACGCCCTGGCCTACGCGTCGTCGGGCTTCATCTGGGACCACGTGCTGCGCAAGGGTCTGACCGTCCGCAACTACGGCGAATTCGTCAAGGCAAAGATCGAGCCCAGGGGCGCCACCTGGGCCGACATATACGCCGACTATCTGAACGGGACCCAGAACGTGAAGTTCCAGGCCGTCCCGGCCATCCACACCCTCGAGCCCTACACCTGCATGGACTACATCGGATTCCCCGGCACCGTCCAGGACGTGTACCGGGCCCGGATCTTCCTGAACGAATTCCGCGAGTTCGAAGAAAAGGGCGAACTGCCCAACTTCATCATCATGCTGCTGCCCAACGACCACACCAGCGGCACCCGTCCGGGCATGCCCACGCCCCGGGCCTGCGTCGCCGACAACGACCTCGCCCTGGGCCAGATGGTCGAGGCCATCACCAAGAGCAAGTTCTGGCCCGAGACCGTGATCTTCGTGGTCGAGGACGATCCCCAGGCCGGGCTCGATCACGTCGACGGCCACCGCACCGTGGCCCTGTGCATCAGCCCCTACACCAAGCGCGGGGTCGTCGACAGCACCCACTACAACCAGACCGGCATGTTGCGGACCATCGAGCTCATCTTCGGCCTGGCGCCCATGAACCAGCTCACCATGGCCGCCAACCCCATGCTCAACTGCTTCCAGGAAGAGCCCGACCTCACGCCCTACACGTGCCTGCCCAACAACATTCCCCTGGACGAAATGAACCCGGAACTCGAGCAGACCACGGGGCTTCAGCGGTACTACGCCGAAAAGTCCCTCGAAATGCCCCTGGACGACATCGACCAGGCCGACGAAGGGCTGTTCAACCGCATCCTCTGGCACTCGGTGAAGGGCTACGACGTGCCCTACCCGGCCCTGGCCCAGCGCGCCCCCAGCGGCGCCGAGGTCTGGTCCGGCGCCAAGCCCGAGGTCGAAAACGACTGATCGTTGACTTTGCCCGGCCGGGTGGCCTATACCGTATTTTGGGCCTGTGAGGCCCCCGGCCGGGCCGTTGCGAGAGAATCCGGCTCGGTCTCAGCAACCAAGGGGAATTGAGATGAGAGACTTACAGATTTCACGGCGCGGGTTCCTGGCCGGTGCGGCCGCCGCGGCCGCGGGGATTGCCTGGGGGCGTCGCGCTCCCGCCCAGATCAGCACGGCTTCGCCCAACGAGAAGCTCAACGTGGCGGGCATCGGCGTCGGCGGCAAAGGCCACGGCGACATCATGCACTGCGCCGAAGAGAACATCGTGGCCCTGTGCGACGTCGACTCCGCGCAGGCCGCCAAGATCTTCGAGACCTTCCCCGACCTGCCCCGATACACCGACTACCGCAAGATGCTCGACGAGATGAAAGAGATCGACGCGGTCACCATCTCGACGACGGACCACATGCACTTCCCCATCGCCA
>CAYVOE010000231.1:0-8245 GCA_964452795.1 uncultured Nitrospiraceae bacterium | reverse complement strand
GGTACAGGTAGTGAAATTCGCCCCCGGCGGCGTTCCCTGTGGCCAGCACGCTGCTGGTGCTGAACACCATCAGGACGCCGATCAGCGTCAGGGCCAGGGTTACGACTAGAATGGCGACGGGTAGATGCTTCATGCAGGAGTCCTCGCACTGCGGCGCCGAACCGCCTCTTTGAACACGCGGCCGCGATGTTCGAAATCGTCGAACATGTCGAAGCTGGCGCAGGCGGGCGACAGCAGCACGGCCCGGCCCGGCGATGCCGCGGCGGCGGCCCGATCCACGGCATCGTCCATGTCCGCGGCGCGCTCGAAGGGCACAAGGTCGCCGAAGGCCTCTTCGAGCTTGGGCGCGTCTTCTCCCAGGGTGATCAGCTTCGAAACGCGGATAGCCACGAGGTCGCGCAGGACGCGGTAGTCGGTCCCCTTCCCTTCCCCGCCCGCGATCAGCACCACGGACGTCGAAAAGCTCTCGAGGGCGACCTTGAGGCTGTCGATGTTGGTCGATTTCGAGTCGTTGTAGAAGTCGACCCCTTCGATGCGGGCCACGTGCTCGATGCGATGCTCGACCCCGCGGAAACCGCGAAGCCCTTCCACGACCCGCGCCTTGTCGAAGCCTCCGGCGCGTATCATGGTCAGGGCGCACAAAACGTTTTCGAGGTTGTGCCGACCCGGCAGCAGGGTGTCGGCCGTCGTCGTGCATACCTCGTCGCCCTGCCGAATGCGGTCGCCGTCGAGCCACAGACCGGGTTCCACCCGCTCGGTCAGGCTGAAGGACCACCGGCTCGCGCGGCTGTCGCGAGCCATGTCGCGGACCCACGGGTCGTCGTGATTCACCACGGCGAAGTCCTCCGGCCCCTGGTTGGCGAACATGCGCGCCTTTGCCGCCGCATACGCCTCGAGGGTGCCGTGGCGCGCCAGGTGATCCGGCGTGACGTTGAGCACCGCGCCGATCCACGGCCGGAACCGCTGCGCCGTCTCCAATTGGTAACTGCTGACTTCCAGAACGATGTACTCCGGCGCCGGCTCGACCTGGACCGCCTCCGACAGGGGCAGGGCGTTGTTCCCGGCCAGCAGCACGGAATGACCGCAGGACGCGACCAGGGCCCGGAGCAACTCGGTCGTGGTGGTCTTGCCGTTGGTGCCGGTGACGGCCAGGAGGCGCGACCGGCAATAGGCGAAGGCGAACTCCATCTCCCCCACCACTTCGGCGCCGGCGGCCCGGGCCTCGGCGATGGGCGGAAGCGTCGGCGGCACCCCGGGACTGGGGATCACCACGGCGGCCCCTTCAAAGGCGCGGGCCGTGTGGCCGCCGCACTCGCAGGGCACGCCCAGCGCTTCGAGTTCCTCGCGGAACGGCGCCAGGCGCGGGTGGTCGGCGCGATCCGTGACGTAGGGCCGGGCGCCCTCGCGCAGCAGCAGCCGCACCAGGGCCCGGGAGGTCCGGCCGAGGCCGACCACCGTGACTTTGCGTCCCCTTACGTCCATCGCTACCTCAGCTTCAAGGTACCCAGGCTCATCAGGGCGAAGATGATGGCCAGGATCCAGAACCGAATGGTGACTTTGCTCTCGGACCAGCCCTTGAGCTCGAAGTGGTGGTGGAGCGGCGCCATGCGGAAGATGCGCTTGCCCCGGAGCTTGAACGAGGCCACCTGGAGCACCACGCTGCCGGCCTCCATGACGAACAGCCCGCCCACGAGGATCAGCAACAGCTCCTGCTTCGTCAGGAGCGCCAGGGTGCCGATGGCTCCGCCCAATGCGAGCGACCCCGTGTCGCCCATGAACACTTCGGCCGGATGGGAATTGTACCAGAGGAAGCCGAGGCCGGCGCCGAGGATGGCGGCGCCGAACACGGTGAGCTCGCTGGCCTCGGGGATGTAGCTCAGGAAAAGGTAGTTGGACCAGTCGACGCGGCTGATGATGTAGGCGATGCCGGTGTAGACCAACAGGGAAATGATGGATGCGCCGATGGCCAGGCCGTCCAGGCCGTCGGTGAGGTTCACGGCGTTCGACGACGACACGATCAGCACGACCACGAATAGGACGAAAAACAGGGGGCCCAGCGGAATGAAGACATCCTTGAAACTGGGCACGGCGAGCTTGGTGTGGAGGCTGCGCACGCTTCGGACCACGTGCTCGGGGTAAGCCGACTCGATGAGCAGACGGTTGAGCCGCGCCCGTTCGACGGTGTCGAGCCGACCGCCCGATCCCGCCAGAAGCCGTCGGCCCTCGCCGTTGAGAGAGGCCCCGGCCCAGATCTCGGGGTCGTACAGGTCGGCTTTCGCGATGATGTGGTTCAATTGATCGACCACCGCGGCCTGGAGTTCCGGGTCTTCCCCGTTGCCCACGGCCGCCGCGGCCAGCAGTCGCTCCTGCAGGGGTCCGGGGATGCAGTTCCAGATCTGCTCCCGGCCCGCCGCGAAGGGTCCCCGATGGGGCGGGGCCATGCTCTCCACCATCCCCGTCCAGGTGGCGATGTCGCGCGGGGCGAGCTCGGTGGCGCTCACGGTGATGGGATTGTAGACGAGATAGACTCCGAGCACGAGGCCCGCCAGGATCTGACCGAGAAACTTGGCCTTGGCGCTGAGCCCCTGGTTGTGCTTCCGCCGCAGCTTGATGTAGTCGTCCATGAACCCCAGCGCGCCCAGAAACAGGAGCATGGCCAGGGCCACCAGGACGAGGCGGTTCGACAGCCGGCACCAGATCAGGCACGAGAACAGGGTGGCCACGATGATCAGCAGGCCCCCCATAACCGGGGTGCCGGCCTTGCCCTTGTGCAGGGCGTGGAGATCGGCGACGTGCTCCTGGCGGATGTACTGGCCGACCTTGAGCATGCGCAGCCACGCGATCATCCGGGGCCCGATGAGCAGGCAGATGACGAAGGCGGTTATCGCCGCCGCCCCCGCGCGGACGGTGTGGTAGAGGAAGAAATTGAAGGCGCTGATTTCCGGCTCGAGCGCCGCCGCCAGGTGGTAGAACATCCGTCGTCCTTAACTGTAGAGCTTCCTCAGCTCCTCTATCACCGTTTCCATCCGCATTCCCCGCGACCCCTTCACGAGGAGCGTGTCGCCGGGCCGCGCCCGTTCAAACACCGCCCGGGCAATGTCCGCGTGCGAGTCAAAGGCCTCCGTCACGGGCACCACCCGCGCCTTCGCCCCCTCGACAGTGTGTCGTCCCAGGGGGCCGTAGGCGAAGAGGTGGCTGATGCCCAGGTCGCCGGCGGTCTCGCCGATGCGGCCGTGCCACTCCTCGGCGGCCGCGCCCAGCTCGAGCATGTCGCCGAGGGCGGCCATGTGCGCGCCGTTGCCGGGCCGAGCCGCCAGGGACTCGAGGGCGGCGGCGACGCTGGTGGGATTGGCGTTGTACGTATCGTCGATCACCGTCAGCGGCCCCACCTGCATCACCTTGAAGCGCGCCGATTGTGCCGCGGCCGCGCGCAGGGGCTCCTCGAAGGCGTCGATCCCGTGTTGGAGCCCCACCGCCACCGCGAGCAGCACGTTCGACGCATGTGCCCGGCACGCCAGGGGCAGGCGCAGCTCGCCCACGGGCCGCACCCGCAGACGCATCTCGCCGTCTTCGTCAAACCGCAGGTCCTCGAGAACCACGTCGCCCTTCGACCCGAACACCACCTTGCGCCCGGGGAAGGCCTCGCCGATCTTCACGCACCACGGGTTGTCGGCATTGACGTAGAACGTGCCGTCTCCGGGCAGGCCCTCGACGATCTCGGCCTTGGCCCGGGCCACGTTCTCCACCGTGCCAAACCCCTCGAGATGGGCCGGCGCCACCAGGGTGATGGCCGATTCCGTGGGCCGCGCGATACGGCACAGTTCCGCGATCTCGCCGGCATGGTTTGCCCCCATCTCGATCACCGCCATGTCGGTTTTCTCGTCGATCCGAAGGAGCGACAAGGGGCAGCCGATGTCGTTGTTGAGGTTGCCCGGAGTCTTGACCACGTTCCAGCGCGACCCCAGCACCGCGGCGGTCAGGTCTTTCACGCCGGTCTTGCCGCAGGAGCCCGTCAAGGCGAAAAGAGGAATAGGATACCGATTCCGGTGGTACGCGGCAAACGTCTGCAGGGCCTTCAACGGATCGGGCACCACGAGGCACGGACCGTCGCCGGCGGCTTCGCGCACCACGGCGGCCGCGGCCCCCTTGGCGAAGGCCTCGCCCACGAACCGGTTGCCGTCGAAGTTCTCCCCCGAAAGGGCGAAGAACACCTGGCCCGGCGCGAGGGTGCGCGTGTCCGTCGATACGGCTTCAAACGTGACCGCGCGACCGGGGGCCGGCGCTCCGACGATCCGGGCCAGTTCGTCCAGGGTGTATCGCCATCCCATCGAGGTGCTACCGTCCTTCCAGGACATTTCGCGCGACTTCCCGATCGTCGAAATGGATCCGTTCCGTACCGAAGATCTGGTAATCCTCGTGGCCCTTGCCCGCGATCATGACCAGGTCTCCGGTATGCGCCATGCCGATGGCCGTGCGGATGGCCTCCGCACGGTCGAGTATCATCAGGTATTCCTGCCCCTTGACCTTCCCAATCTCCTTCATCCCTTCTTCGACGTCGAGCAGGATCCGGGCGGGGTCCTCGGTGCGGGGGTTGTCGGAAGTGATAATCGAGAAGTCGGCGAGCTCCGCCGCCGCCCGGGCCATGCGCGGCCGCTTCGTCCGGTCGCGATCGCCGCCGCAGCCGAAGACGCAGATCACGCGCCCCTCGCCGATGGCCCGCGCCGCCCGCAGCACGTTGCGCAGGCCGTCTTCCGTGTGGGCGTAGTCCACGATCACCTGGAAATCCTGGCCGGCGTCGACGTGCTCGAACCGGCCCGGCACGGTCCCCGCCGTGGCCAGCCCTTCGGCAATTTGGTCCAGCGGCAGCCCCAGCCCCCCGCACACGGCGATCACCCCGAGGGCGTTGGACACGTTGTGCCGGCCCAGGAGCCGCATCTCGATGCGGACCGAGCCCCAGGGCGTGTGGGCCGTGAAAGCCGTGGCGTTCATCCGCAGGTCGATGGCCGTGGCGGTACAGTCCGCCGTCTCGCCGTAGGTGTAGCAGGGCACGCGGGACGCCGCGATGAAATGGCGCGCGTACGGGTCGTCGGCGTTGACCACGGTGAACCGATCCGAGCCTTCGATCTCTTCGAAGAGGCGCAGCTTGGCCCGCAGGTAATCGTCCATGTCCTTGTGGTAGTCCAGGTGATCCTGCGTCAGGTTCGTGAAAGCGGCCACGTCGAAGTCGATGCCGGCGACCCGCTCCTGCTCGAGGGCGTGGGAGCTCACCTCCATGGCGGCGTGGGTCATGCCCGCGGCGCGGGCCTGCGCAAAGACCTCGGCCAAATCCTCGGCGAAGGGGGTCGTGTGTTTCGCAGGCACCAGCGAATCACCAATCTGGTAGCCCAGGGTGCCCATGGCCGCGGTGGGCCGGCCGGCCGTCTCGAGGATGTGCCGGGTCATCACCACCGAGCTGGACTTGCCGTTTGTGCCCGTAAACCCGATGACGGTCATGGCCCGAGTCGGATCGCCCGCCAGCCGGTGGGCCAGGATGCCCGCCGCCCGTCGGGCGTGCTCGACCCGCAGGTAGGGGACGCCGTGGAGCGTGTCGATGCCTTCCCGGGCGCCCACGACGGCCACGGCCCCCCGCGCGGCCGCCTGGTCGGCGAAGTCGTGGCCGTCGGCGTGCTCGCCCGGCGCCGCCACGAAGACGGCGCCCGGCTCCACCCGGCGCGAGTCTTCGGTGACGGCCGTCACCGGGACGTCGGGGCCGGATGGCGCGGGCGCCCCTACGAGGGCGGCGGCCTCCGCTCTAGTCAATGTTGTCGGCGGTTCGCTCATTCGAAAACACCAATTGGCACAACGAGACCTGACTGAGGGGCGTGCCGGGGGGCGGCGACTGCGAGGTCACCCAGCCCGTTCCGTGAGCGTCCCAACCCAGGCCCAGGGCGGCAACGCGCGCCATGGCCTGCGACTTCGTAAGACCGGTGAAATCGGGAAGCACCGGCCCTTCTATCGATAGATCCTTCGTCCGCGCCACGAGTTCCAACCCGTCGAGGCTGCCCAGCATGTCGTCGGGCGACAGCTCGTGCCCCGTGGCCGTTCCATCGAGGGAGGGCAGCACCGGCGCGTGGGCCGTCACCGTATCGGCATCGGCATCGTTGCGGCGGGCCGGTCCCGTCGGCGGCTGGTAGTCTTTCTCGGGATCGAGGGGACAGTTCATGCGGATGAGGGCGTCGCGCACCACTTCCTTGAACACGGGACCGCAGATCCAGCCGCCGAAATGGAGGGCGATCTCGGGCTCCTGCACCACGATGACGCAGACGAGGCGCGGATCGGCGATGGGCGCGAATCCGGCGAAGATGGCCGTGTACTTGCCGGGGATGTAGCCCCGTCCGGGCAAGGCGATCTGGGCCGTGCCCGTTTTGCCGCCCACGCGGTACTCGGGAATGCGGGCCCGCTTGCCCGTCCCCTCTTCGGCCACCAGGCTCGACAGCTCCTGCATGGTGCGGGCCGTTTCCTCCGACAGGATGCGGACGGGCGGCTCGGGCTCGTGGCTGTAGGCATAGGTGCCGTCCCGGTCCACCACGCACTCCACCAGGTAGGGCTCGACGAGATAGCCGCCGTTGGCGATCACCGCGAAGGCCCGGGCCAGTTGAGGCATGGTCACCGAGATCTCCTGACCCATGGGAAGCGAACCCATCGAGTAGCGGGTCCACTTCTCCAGCGGATGGACGATGCCGGGGCTCTCCATCATGAAGTCGCGGCTCGTGCGCCGGCCGAAACCGAAGCGATGGATCCACTCGTTGAGCAGGTTGGGCCCCAGCAGACCGCCTACCTTGATAATGGCCACGTTGCTGGATTCGGCGAAGCACACCCGGAAGGGCTCCACGCCCAGGCGATGGTAGTCGCGGATGTAGCGGCCGTAGTGGCTGAACCCGCCGTTCTCGCAGTCGAAGGGGGTGTCGGGCGTGATCAGGTTCCGCTCGAGGGCCGCGGCGGCGGCCACGATCTTGAAGGCCGACCCCGGCTCGAAGGTCTCCTGGACCGCCCGGTTGTTGAAGATCACCGGGTCCGTGTACTCCCAATACCGGTTGGGGTTGAACGCGGGCCGGCAGGCCAGGGCGAGGATGGCCCCCGTGTCGGGATCCATCACGATGCCCATGCCCCGCGGCGCCTTGGCCGATTCGAGGGCCTTGTCCAGCTCCTGCTCGAGCTTGTACTGGGTCGAGGCGTCCAGGGTGAGGTGCACGTCGTAGCCGCCCTGGGGCTCCTGGTACTCGAGGGTCAGCGAACTCAGGAGGTTGCGCTGAGCGTCCTTGCGCGACTTGCGACGGCCCGGCTTGCTCGACAGAAACGAGTCGTACTGCCACTCGATCCCCGCCTGCCCCACCCGTTTCTGGCTCTCCTCCGCCGCTTCGCCCGAAGGAGGACCGGACCGGTCGAGCTTGGCGTAGCCGAGGACGTGGGCGGCCAGATCCGCCTGCGGATAGTAGCGCAGCGGTTCGGGCCGCAGGTGAAGCCCCGCATGGTACGTCCGGTTGAGCTCGGCGATGAGGTCCTCGAGGGGTTTCACCTCCTCGTCGGCCATCCACCGGCGGACCCACGAGAACATGCGGGTGTTGCCCCGGGCATCCATGGGTTCGAGGCGCGCCTGCAGCGCATCGACGGGTACATTCAAGGCCGGCGCCAGCCGCCGGGCCACCTCGGCAGGGTCGGTGATGCGGCGCGGATCCGTCCACAGGGAGTAGACGGTCTTGTCGAGGGCCAGGGCCACGCCCTTGCTGTCGTAGATGGCCCCGCGCGGAATGGGAATCTCGATTTCGCCGATGTGCTTGAGGTCTTCCTGGCTGTACCGCGTGTTCGGATGGAGCTGGAGGTACCCCAGGCGCAGGGCGATCACGGCGTAGATCAGCAGGAACGCCCACCGGACCAGCCGCATGCGAAGGTGGTGCCGGGGGCGAAGCAGGCCGCCGTATGGGTCCGGAGCCTGCGCTTCGGGCGCGCGCTTCGCCGACATCCTCTCTCCTACTTCCTCCTGAGCGGCCGGCCGGCAGCCCTCAACGCCGCCGGATCGCGGCCGCGAACCGCCTGTTTCGAACGATCGACGCTACGGCTCGGGCAGCTCCAGCTCCCCCAGCGTGGCCGCGAGATCCGCCCATTCCGGGTCCTCTTCTTCGGGAACCGGGCCGCCCGACACCTGGACCACCTCGATCTGTCCCGGAGCGGGCTCCACGAAATTGAGCGCCACCGCCCGGGCGTCGAT
>CAYVOE010000230.1:6414-8251 GCA_964452795.1 uncultured Nitrospiraceae bacterium | reverse complement strand
TCGAGACGGTGGCGCGCAAGGCCTCGCCCACGGGCCAGTGGCCCGAGGCCATCCATCCGCGGACGGGGGGCGGATGCATGGGCGACGGGCAGCACGTGTGGGCCGCGGCGGAGTGGGTCATCATGCTTCGCAACATGTTTGTGCGCGAAGAGCCGGGCCGGCTGGTGCTGGCCTCGGGGATACCCGCGGAATGGCAGGAGGAAGGGACGCCCCTCGCGTGGGGACCGTCGCCCACGCCCTACGGCGACATGGCGGTTACCGTCACGCCCGGCCCCGAGGAGATCACCGTCTCGTGGGAAGGGTCGTGGCGCGGCGCGCCTCCGCTCATCGAGGTGCGCCTGCCCGGCCACGAGCCGCAAATCGTCGAGCCCGGCGAAGCCGATTCGGCGGAGTTTCCTCGCGCGGCGCCTGCCGAACCGACAGAACCGACTCCGAAGGACCGGGAACCCCACGACGCTTCGGTCCGGCGTCCCTGACAACAACTCCGTCCGGGAGTCTCACGATGAACATTGCCATGTTTACGAACACGTTCACGCCCCACGTGGGCGGCGTGGCGGGATCCGTCCAGATGTTTGCGCGGGGCTTCCGCGCCCGAGGCCATCGGGTCCTGGTGGTGGCTCCGGAATTCGAGAACGCGCCCGAGGACGAGGAGGACGTGGTGCGGATGCCGGCGATCCAGCACTTCAACGGCAGCGACTTCTCCGTGACGCTGCCGGCGCCGGGGGTGGTCACGGAGGCGCTCAACGACTTTCGCCCCGACCTCATCCATTCGCACCATCCCTTCCTGCTGGGCGACACGGCCCTGCGGGTGTCGGCGGCGCGGGCCCTGCCGCTGGTGTTTACCCATCACACCATGTACGAGCAGTACACCCACTACGTGCCGGGCGACTCGCCGGCCTTCGCCCGCTTCATCAAATCCCTCACGGTGGGCTATGCGAACATGTGCGACCACATCATCGCGCCGAGCGAGAGCGTCGAACAGGTGCTGCGGCGACGGGGCGTCGAGCGACCCATCGCCGTCATCCCCACCGGGGTGGATATCGAGCGGTTCTCCGGCGGCGACGGGCCGGCCTACCGCCGGAAGATCGGCATTCCCGAAGACGCCTTTGTGGTGGGTCACGTGGGACGCCTGGCGCCCGAAAAAAACCTCGACTTCCTGGCCCAGGCCGTCTGCGCCTTCCTGCAGAACCACCCCGAGGCCCGGTTCCTCGTCGTGGGATCGGGCCCGTCCGAAGAGAGCATGCGAGACATCTGCGGCCGGACGGGCGCCGAGCCCTGCATCCATTTCGTCGGCAAGCTCACGGGACCCGACCTCGCCGACGCCTATGCGGCCATGGACGTGTTCGCCTTCTCATCGAAGAGCGAGACCCAGGGCATGGTGTTGACGGAGGCCATGGCCGCGGGGGTGCCGGTGGTGGCGCTGGACGCGCCGGGCGCCCGCGAAGTGGTGCACAACAACAGCAACGGCCGGCTGCTCCGGCGCCAGAGCATCGACGGGTTCGCGTCGGCCCTCCACTGGGTGGCGACGGCGCCGCCCGCCAAGCGGCGCGCCCTGAAGAAGTCGGCCCGGAAGACCGCCGAGGCCTTTTCCGCCGACCGGTGCGTCGAGCGGGCTCTCCAGCTGTATGAAAAGGTCCTCGTCGCGGGTCGGTCCGCCCCCGATCCCGAGGGGATGGAGCGGTCCGCCCTCCTTCGGGCCATCGCCGAGGAGTGGGCCCTGTGGTCGAACCGGCTGTCGGCGGCGGCCTCGATGTTGAAATTGAAGAGCAAGGACAGCGAGGAAAGCGAGGCCCTGCGATGAAGGAACGGTGGCGGACCCGCGTCCGGCGGTGGCGAC
>CAYVOE010000230.1:0-6404 GCA_964452795.1 uncultured Nitrospiraceae bacterium | reverse complement strand
GCCACGCGCGCCTCCGTGTCCCTCCACATCGACGCTGCTCCAGAGGTGGTCTGGGGGCTGGTCTCGGTCATACGGAACATGGGGCGGTGGTCGGCTGAGGTGTTCGAGTCGTCGGTGGCGACGCCGCCTGAGCCGGTCGGAATGGCTGGCCCGCCTGCTCGCGCTCCCGCAGTCCGCCCCGGAAGACGATGCGCCGGGCCTGGTGCTGATCCAGATCGACGGCCTGGGCCGCTCCCAGATTGAACGGGCCCTCGCGCGCCGGCGCATGCCCTTCCTGCGCCGCCTTCTGCGCCACGAGGAATACCGACTCGGCACCTTCTATTCGGGCCAGCCTTCCAGCACGCCCGCGGTGCAGGGCGAGATCTTCTACGGCGTGCGCACCGCCGTCCCTTCGTGGGGGTTCCGCATGGACGGCGGCCCGACCGTCACCATGATGAGCTCGGAAGCCGCCGCGAAGGTCCAGGAATTGATTGCGGAGAAGAACCCGGGGCTCCTGTGCGACGGCACGTCCTACGGCAACATCTACTCGGGGGGCGCGGCGGAAAGCCATTTCTGCTCGGCCCACATGGGATGGGGCGAGCTCCTGCCCAAGCTGAATCCGCTGAAGCTCGTGTTGATCCTGTTGCTGAACATCGTGGTGGCGATCCGAATCGCCGCCCTGGCGGTCATCGAGCTGGGCCTGGCCTTCTTCGATTTCCTGTGGGGCATCGCCAACCGACCCGAGTTCCGCGAGGAACTGGTGCAGGTCCCCGCGCGGGTGGGCGTGGGCATCATCCTCCGCGAGATCCAGACCCGCGGCGCCATGATCGACATCGCCCGGGGCGTGCCCATCATCCACCTCAACTTCCTGGGCTACGACGAGCAGGCCCACCGCCGCGGTCCCGGCTCGGCCTATGCCCATTGGACGCTGAAAGGCATCGACGGCTCGATCAAGCGGATCTGGCGGGCGGCGCAGCGGTCGAGCCTGCGCGAATACCAGGTCTGGATCTATTCCGATCACGGCCAGGAAGAGGTGACGCCCTATTTCCACGAGACGGGCCGGACCATACAGGAAGCCGTGGCGGCCGTCTTCAACCGCAAATGGGAGGAGGACAAGCACAGCCGCGACACGGGCGTCCAGCTCCAGCGGGTGCGCCTGCTCGGAGGCCGGCGCGTGCAGGGACTCCTCAACCGTCGGGCCCCGTCGCCCGCGCCGGAAGACGATCTGGTGGTGGCGAAGGGGCCCACGGGCCACGTCTACTCCCCCGACAAGCTCTCGGCCACCGACGAGAACCGCATCGCCCGCGCCCTGATCCAGGACGCCCGCGTGCCCATCGTGTTCGCCAAGGCCTCGGGCCGAAAAGTCAGCGCCTGGACCGCCCGTGGCCGCTTCACCCTGCCCGAAGACGCCGCCTCCGTGCTGGGCGAGGACCACCCCCTCCTTGACGAGGTGGCCCGGGATCTCATCGACGTGGTCCACCATCCCTGGGCCGGATCTTTCGTGATCTCCGGATGGCGCCCCGACGCCAAGCCCCTGAGCTTCCCCGTCGAGAACGGCTCCCACGCCGGACCGGGCCGCGAGGAGGTGCGGGGCTTCGTGCTGGCGCCGCGCCGGGCCTCCGTCGTCAACAACCCCAGAGGATACATCCGACCTCTGGAACTGAGGGCCGCAGCCATGCGTTTGCGCCAGTTCGGCGCCCACTGCCGCATCGACACGTCGGGCGATTCGCGGGGAGCCGAGATCCGCGTCATGACCTACAACATCCATGGGGGCGTCGGAATGGACGGAAGACTGGACCTGGAACGCATCGCCCGGGTCATCGGCGACTACGAGCCCGACGTGGTGGCGCTCCAGGAGCTCGACGTCAACCGTTCCCGCTCCGGCAGCATCGACCAGGCCCGGATCATCGCGCGCCTCCTCGAGATGGAGGTCTTCTTCCACCCCGCGTTGCGCGTCGAGGACGAGCAGTACGGCGACGCCATCCTCAGCCGCCTGCCCATGCGCCTGGTGAAGGTTGGTTCCCTGCCGGGACCCGCCCGACGGGAACCCCGCGGCGCGCTCTGGGTCGAGGTTGAAGCGGGCGGGGTGCCGATCCAGATCCTCAACACCCACTTCGGCCTGTGGCGGGGCGAGCGCATGGCCCAGGCCCGGGCCTTCCTCGGACCCGAGTGGCTGGGCCATCCCGAGTGCGTGCCGCCCCGCATCGTGTGCGGCGACTTCAACAGCATGCCCCGTTCCTCCGTGTACCGCGCCCTGTCCGAACGCCTGCGAGACGTCCGCTTTGAAATAAAGGACCGCCGCGCCCGCGGATCGTTCAAGGGATGGTGGCACCTCGACTACATCTTCTTCGACGGCAACATCGACGTGACCGACGTGCAGGTGCCGCGGACCGTCGCCGTGCGGATGGCGTCGGACCATTTGCCGGTGGTGGCCGATTTTCGCCTCCGCACGACGAACGACCCCGGTGCCGAGCCCGTGCTGCCCCGGGAGCAGACCGACGCCTCGGCCTGCATGCCGGTGGGAGAATGAGCCGGTCGCGCTACAGGTAGTGGGTGTCGTTCAGATAGTTGAGGATGCGCTCTTTAAAGAGCTGGACGTGGGCGACGCTGACCGGTTCGATGGCCGCCGCGTCGTGGGCCGCGATAAGCTCGATCATCTCCCGGTGCTGTGTAACGATTTGCCGGTAATGGTCGATCAGCGACGGGGCCTGGTTGGCCTTGTAGTCCACGGCCAGGTAGGAAAGCCGCTGGGCCTGGTGGCGCAGGTTCTGATGCACCTGGTACAGCACCTTGTTCCCGCTCGCCCGGCCGATGGCCTCGTGGAAGTCGAAGTTCAGCGTGTTGATGTCCCACGCGTTCTCCCGCTCCACCGCCTCCTCGAGCCGTTCCTCGATCTCCCGGATCCGGTCCACGTGGGCCGGAGTCGCGCGCTGGGCCGCCAGGTAGGTGATGTTCTTCTCCACGATGAGCAGCGCTTCGACCAGGTCCTTGGTCCCCGGCAACGAGATGTCCTTCACGTAGGACGACTTGTTCGGCTCGCCCTCGACCAGCCCTTCCACCTTCAGCCGCAGGATGCTTTCCCGCAGCGGCGTGCGCCCCACCTTCAACTCCTCCATCAGGCGCTTCTCGTGCAGGAATTCCCCCGGACGCAGCTCGAGCGTGATCACCTTCCGTTTCAGGACCTCGTACACGTGCGAGACCAGGCGGCCGCGCCCGTTCTTGTCCGTTTTCTTCATGGATCCACCCATGTTTGATGCCGGGGACGACGATTCCGGGTTGAGGCGCCCATTCTCGTGCCCTCCGGCCCCCTTTTCAAGCCGAGCGAGCCGGGGCCGCCCGCCACTTGCGTCCAGGCCCTCCCCGTCGAGTCCGAAGGCCGGGTGAAACGGCCCCCTTGTATCGCCCCCGGAACAACCGGTATTTAAGGGATCGGTGATTGCTTCCGACTCAGCCCTCGGCGGCCTCCGGGGTCGTCGAAACCATCGATCCGGCACGAATCGTAACGACGACAGGAGGGAGTTGTGGCTGTTTCTCCATTGAACCGATCGGTTGGATGCGTCGTCTTGTGGATATTGGGGGTCCTGATCGGTTCGTCGGGCGCCGCCGAGTCCGCGCCGGACGAGCCGCCCCGCTGGAACCCCGCTATCCCCGACATCGATGCGCGAAACCTTCTCCCCAACGGCGGGTTCGAATGCGGAACGGCCGGATGGTCGGGACTCGGCCGGACCACCGCCTGGGGCGGAGACCTCACGAGCCTCCACGGCGAAGTGGTCTCGGACGGCGCGTTCCACGGCGATCGGTGCCTGCACGTCGAGCTCGGCCCCGGCAAGACGCCCGTCACCCATTTCGACGGCTGGCCCTCGGCCCGGGTCGTGCAGGCCGCGCCCCTCGCCGCCCAGGTCGGATGGCTGTCGGTCGAGAAGGGAGAACGGTACACCCTTTCCGCGTGGATGCGGGCCGACCGCGAAGGCGTCCCCGCCACGCTGGTCTTCCGCTTCGGCACCAACCCCATTCCCTGGCCCTCGCCGTCGGCCCGGTCCCAACGGGTCGTGCTGACGCAGGAATGGGCCCGCTACTCCTTTACCGTCGCCGCCGAGGAGGCGCAGATGTACGTCGCCGTCGGACCCGACCTTACCGATACCCCCGACGCCGAGGCCGTGGTCTGGATAGACGCGGTCCAGGTCGAGAAGGGCGAGGCGCCCACGCCCTTCGAGCCGCGCGAACCCGTCGAGATCGGCGTGGAGACGGGCCGGTTCGGCAACGTCTTTCTGGCCGCCGACCCCGTCGGGCTGCGTGTCCTCGGAGCCAACAACGGCCCGTCCGCGACCGCCGTCACGGTGACGGCCCGGCTCGAGGACTATTTCGGCAATCCTTTGCCGCCGTCCGAGATTCAACTCGAGATCCCGTCTCAGGGGCGCGCCGAAGCGGTCCTGCCGCTCCACACCTCGGGCCTCGGGTATTACCGCGCCCGGGTCACGACCTCCGCCGACGACCCGGCCCACGAGCGGACCGTCATCCTGGGTGTGATCCAGGCCTACAAGGAGGAAGACGGCGTCTTCGGGATCAACCACGCGCCGGTCACGGCCGAACTGGCGCGGCTGATGCAGGAGGCGGGCGTGGTGTGGGCGCGCAATTGCTCCTTCGACTGGAACCAGCTCGAGCCCGAGCCGGGGCAGCGTTCGTTCGAGAAAACGGACCTCCAGGTCGACCGGGAACGGGCTCAGGGGTTTCGCTCACTGGCCATCCTGCCCGTCCATCCGTCGGCCGCCTGGAACTCGTCGGCTCCCGACGACGTCTCCGGCCCGCCCTGGGCCAAGCTCACCTACGCGCCGAAGGACCCCGCCGTCCTCTACGACTTCGTCGGCGCCGCCGTCGCCGAATACAGAGGTCGGATCCGGCACTACGAATTCATCAACGAGCCCGTGTGGATCCCCTTCGTTGGAGGCAATCTATCGTCGAAAGTCGGCTATACCGTGGCGGACTACATCGATTTGCTCAAGGGGGCCTATCCCGCCATGAAGGCCGCCGACCCGGACTGCGTGGTCCTCGGCGGGCTATCGATTCAGGCCGAGATGACCTTCGGCGACGCCTTTATCGCCGAGGGCGGCCTCGAATACTGCGACGTCTACAATCTGCACCCCTATCCCACGCCCGACGGCCCTCCGGAACGGTTCATCGGCAACATGGGCCGCATCCTCGCCGCCATGGACGTCTGGGGTCAGCGAAAGCCCATCTGGGCCACCGAGACCGCCTTCTACGCCGAGGACGACCTGCCCTGGACGCCCTGGGTGGCGCCGCCCGACCACAACGCCGCGGCAAACCTTACGGGAAGCGAACGGCGCGCGGCCGATTTCGGCGTCCGCCTCGCCGTCATCCTCCTGGCCCACGGCGTCGAGAAGATCTTCTACCACCAGGGCATCGAAGGGGAGGTCAACAACGGTTCCTGGACCCTCGACAACCCCCTCTTCGGTCCCCTCGCCACGCCCCAGAAGTTCTACGTCGCCCTCGCCGCCCTGGCGAACGCGCTGGGACCTCATCCCTCGGGCGCCGTGCCCCTCGCCCGGCCCGAATCCGTCGATGGACGCGACCCGGCAGACGTCTACGGTTTTGCCTTCGATCGGGCGGACGGGGGGAGCGTGCTGGCGGTGTGGAGCGCCGGCGAGGAGGACGCGGCGTGGGCCGTTGAGCCGCTCGCGGGCGGGGAGGTCCGAGACGTGGTGGGGAATGCCGTGACCGGATCGTCCGTGCCGCTGACGGGCTCGCCCGTCTACGTCCTATCTCCGGACCGCTCCGCCGCGGAACTGGCGAAGGCGATCAAGATCGTCGCGTCCCCGGGGCTCTGACCGGGCCGAGGCGCCCTTCCAATTCGCTCGACTCAGGCGGTGGTCCGTTCCTCGCGGAAGAACAGGGCCACGGCGAGGCCGAGGACGAGGGCGAGCAGGGCCGGGACCGACCAGAAGGCCCGGTAGTCGATGCCGCCGCCGGCGTCGGCGAAGACCTGGGCCACCCGTCCCGCCGCCACGAAGCCGGCGAGGTTGCCGAGGCCGGACACCACGATGTTGTAGAGCTGCTGGGCCCGGGCCCGTTCGGAGGCGCCGCTCTGCAGATCCACGTAGACGTAGGCGGTGATGAAGAAGAAGGTGTAGCAGAATCCGTGGGTCGAGATGCCGAGCAGGATGGACGGCGCCGTGGGCACGAAGGCGAACAGGGCGTAGCGGAAGGCCTGGATCACGATGCCGCTCACCAGGAGCCACTTCATGCCCATGCGGGCCGAGAAAAAGGCCATGGCGCCCATGACGGCCACCTCCGACATCTGGCCCACGCTCATGACCGGCATCAGGGCGCTGTCCGAAAACCCGGCGTGGCTGAGGTAGGGTCCCATGCCGAAGTAGTAGAACTGGTGCACGATGCTGTTGAAGAACGTG
>CAYVOE010000229.1:0-8265 GCA_964452795.1 uncultured Nitrospiraceae bacterium | reverse complement strand
GCTCGCTTACGCTCGCTGACCCTGGGCTAAATCATGTATCCCCTTCGGGGAATTTCCACAGGCGGGCGATGATCCCAGGACGGTCGGGGCGTTGGTTGGGGCAGGGCGCTGCGTGTTTATCCCCTTCGGGGAATTTCCGCAGGACCGAGGCTCATCCCGTGATGGTCACATCGATGGGTGGGGTGTCTGAGGCGCGCGATCCGGCGGTGGCGGCGGCTGGGCACGAGGCGCACCCCTCTCCCCTGCGTTGGCTGAAATGAAAGGCGCCCCCAAGCGCGTCGGGTGTCGCGTTTGGGGGCGTCGTGGAAGTTGAGGGAAGCGTTAGGGCTTGTCCAGCTTGGAAAGGTACTGCTTGGGCTTCTCTTCGAGGGAGGCGACGCAGCCCTGGCAGCACAGGCGCACCAGCCGGCCGCCGAGGACGTAGTCCACGGGTTCGCCGTGGTCGCCGAGCTTCTCGCCGGACACCACGCAGGTCTCGAGGGCATACGTGGGCTTCTGCTTCTCGACGATGGCCTTATCGATGAGTGCGATGTACTGGGCGGGGTCGTCGTTGAAGTCGGTGGAGCAGTCGCGGCAGCAGATGCGAATCAGGCGGTTGTTGTAGACGAAATCCAGCTTGGGGTCGATTTCGTCTTCGGGCATGATGACGCAGGTGTCGAAGGGGTAGGAGTCGCGCTGCTGTTCGATGATCTCCTTGTCGACCTTCGCGAGGAACGAGGCCGGATCGGCCTTGAACTTGTCGGTGCAGCCCCCGCAGCAGAAGCGGAGCTCCCGCCCTTCGTGGTCGTACTTGACCGGCTCGTCGCCGAGCTTTTTCCCCGATACGATGCAGTGATCAAGCGGATAGACGCCGGCGGGCCGTTCGTTTTCCGCGCTGCCGGCCACAACGGCGGCCAGGATAAGCACTGTACCAATGGCAATACCAAAACGCATGGTTCGGTTCCTCCTCAATGGGTGCATTTCCGGGGACGGCGACGGGCCCGCCCCTTCAAACCGAAGTCCAGGATTATGCAGAAGGGACGTCGGCGGCGCAAATTGCGCGGGTTTCCCGACGGCATCCGTCTGCTCCACAACGCAGGAACGGCCGGTAGCTCGGGCGTCTCGCCCAAGAGAAAGCCCTGGCCGGGACGGCCAGGCCACAACAAAGCCACTCCAGAATATGAATCCAGATCTGCCGGGGAATTGTGTCGCGGCCGTCGATCCGCGACGCGGACTACGGCACCTTGTCGAGGGGGAGGGTGAGGACGAAACAGGCGCCGGGAGGCTCGGATCCGTCGAGCTGGAGGTCGCCGCCCAGACGCCGGGCGAGACGACGGCTGAGGGCCAGGCCGAGCCCCACGCCCGGGGCGGCCGCCGCGGCCTGGTCGGCGGAGCGTCCGAAGGGGCGGAAGAGGCGTCGGGCGTGGTCGGCGGAGATGCCGGGGCCCTTGTCGCGAACGCGGATGCGGACGTTCTCGCAATTGGTGGAGACGCTGAGGCGGATGACGGGATCGGCCGCGGGCCGACCGTGCTTGCAGGCGTTGTCGACGAGGTTCATGAGGATCCGTTCGAGGGCGGCGGCATCGGCGCGGACGGCGCGGTCCATGGCGCCGGACTGGTCTTCCTCGACGACGAGCGCCCGTCCGGCGAGTTCGGCGCGCAACCGCAGGGATTCGGCGGCGCCGTTGAGGGCCTCGCGCAGGGGGCGGGGCTCGACGCGCTTCGGGGGCCGGCCCCGTTCGAGGCGGGCGAAGGCGAGCACGTTCTCGACGAGATGGCCCAGCCGTTCCGCCTCGGCCCGCAGGGTCTCGTAGTAGCGCTGACGCTTGGCGTCGTCGGGGACCATGCCTTCGGCGAGCATGTCGCTGTAGAGGCGGAAGGTGGTGAGGGGCGTGCGCATCTCGTGGGTGACGGCGGAGACGAAGGTGGCGCGCCGTTCGCTGAGGGACAGGGCGAGGCCCAGCAGGATGCCGACGGCGACGACGGCCAGCAGGCAGCACACCCAGGCCGTGGCGAGGGCAAGCCCCACGGGGGACGCCGGCGGGGGCGGCAGCGCGACGTCGCCGGGAACGAGGCGCAGCGGGAGCGCGGCCAGGAGGCGGCCCCGGTCCAGGTCCGCGCCCTGAGCGGGCATGAGGTCGGCGTGGGGCAGCAGGTCGGAAACGCTCGACAGCAGGGAACGGCGCAGCGCCGGCCAGTCGAGCCAGGAACCCTGTACCGCGTCGGCGCCCCCCACGGTGGTGTGCCGCGCCAGGACCAGCGTGCCGTCGACCCACAGGGGGACCATGCCGGGCTCGACGAGGGGCGGATTGGTCGCGGAGGGCCGGGCATTGGTGTACAGAGAGGCGTTGTTGCTGCGGGTGACGGTGACGGTCTGGCTGAGGGTCCGGCTGCGGCTCCGCCATTCGCGTGCGTCGCGATCGCCCGTCAGCAATCCCTGGGCGTAGAGCCACTCGGACTCCCGGGTCTCCTCGAGGGCGGCGCGCAGGACCGCGGGGTCGATGGATTCGCGGAAAGCGGCGATGGCGCCCTCGGAATCGGCGCCGAGAAAGCGCACGTCGCCTCCCGGGGTCAGCAGAAACCGCGCGCGCACATAGGGCGCCAGGGGGATGGGCGGCGGCCCGGGCTCGCGGTCGCTGTCGGTCGGGGACGTCAGGAAGGGCCAGGCGTATTCGGTGCCCACGATGGGGGCCAGGGCGGAATCCATGCGCCACAAGGCCAGGCGCACCGCCTCTTCGACGGCGGCTTCGCGGCGCATGGCGCTCTGGGCGCGTTCGTGGTCGAGGGCGGCCTGGGTGATGGCGAAAAGGCCGGCCAATACGGCGGCCACGGAACCGGCGAAAATGGCCCATACATAGAGGGGGCGATTCACGAGGCGCCCTCCGAGACCTGGAACCGGTATCCCCGACCCCGCACCGTGGCGATGATGTGGGGGTCGGAGGGATCGTCGCGGAGCTTTTCGCGGACCCGTCCGATGTGGATATCGATGGTGCGGGTCTCGATGCCGGGCGCGTTGAGGCCCCAGACGCGGGCCAGCAGCTCTTCGCGGGTGACGGTGCGTCCGGCGTTTTCCGACAGGTAGCGCAACAGCCCGAGCTCGCGATCGGAGAGGACTTCGCGGGTCCCGTCGTCGAACTCGACCTGGGCGGTCTCGAAGTCGACAACGCCGCGGGGCACCTCGAGCCGGGTGAGATCGCGGTCGCGGTCGGGGGCGCGGCGCAATACGGCGGCCACGCGGGCGAGGAGTTCGCGCACGCTGAAGGGCTTGACGACGTAGTCGTCGGCGCCGAGGTTCAATCCGCGGACGCGATCGGTCTCTTCGCCACGGGCGGTCAGGATGATGACGGGCAGGGCGGGTCGACGTTCCCGGACGTTCCGGAGGATCTCGAAGCCGTCGCGGTGAGGCAGAACCAGGTCCAGAAGCAGGAGATCGTAAGAGGCGCCCAAAGCGGCGGCCAGACCGTCCTCGCCGTCGCCGGCCTGGAGTGCGCCGTATCCCGCACACTCGAGCGCATCGGCAATACCTTCGCGGATGGGCGCATCGTCCTCGACAATCAGAACCCGCTGCCGTTTCATGTCCTGTTCCTCTGTGCGCGTCCCCCGGCATCGCCACCCGCGCCGGGACTCCGGCGTCCGTCCTTCCGTCCTTCATTGCGTGCCGCGCCGTGCGACACATATACCGGGTCGCGCCCGCACCGGCACCGACCCCGAGCCCAGCGTAGCGCACGTCGCCGAGTGAAAGCACCCTCGGGCGCTTCGCGGCGGTGGTACGTGCGTTGGGTGGCCTATACGCTGCAAGGGCTCCGGTCTACTTTACCATGGCGTCCGGTCACAATTGTGTAAAAAGACGGTAACGAAAGGAAACCTCGATGCGCATTTCGGGGTAGCGTGTGGCTGGTGGGAAGCGAGAACCGAGAATGTGTGAAAAATCTGCAAATCCCGTGCGAGACCGTCTATAATGCGACGGCTTCTCCCGCCCCGTTTGGTCACAACCGCGACCGGAGGAAATTCGGCTTTATGAGTATCCTGGTAATTGTGTTGTTCCTCGCAGGTCTTGTGCTTCTGGTTCTGGGCGCGGAGGGGCTGGTGCGGGGCGGATCGCGTCTGGCGGCGGCGTTTCGCGTGTCGCCGCTGGTGATCGGGCTCACGGTGGTGGCCTTCGGGACGTCGATGCCGGAGATGGTGGTGAGCGTGATGGCGGCGATCAAGGGCAACAGCAACATCGCCGTCGGCAACGTGGTGGGCAGCAACATCTTCAACATCCTGTGCATCATGGGCCTGGCCGCGGTGATCCGGCCGCTGGTGGTTCATGCCAACGTGATCCGGCGGGAAGTGCCGGTGATGATCGGCGTGTCGTTGCTATTGCCGCTGATGGCCGCCAACAACCGCATCGGCCGAGCCGAGGGGGCCGTCCTGTTTGCGGGGATCATCGCGTACACGGTGTTCAACTACTACCAGTCCCGCAAGGAAACGGCGGCGACGGTTCGAGAGTTCGAAGAATTCCTGGAGGAAGAGGCGCCGAAAACCGTGCCGGTGCCGCTGAATCTGCTCTTCGTGGTGGGAGGACTGATCCTGCTGGTGCTGGGCGCACGCCTGATGGTGGATTCGGCGGTGTCGATGGCGCGGTCGCTGGGACTCAGCGAGCGCGTCATCGCGCTGACCCTGGTGGCGGCGGGCACGTCCATGCCCGAACTGGCGACCAGCGTCGTCGCCGCCTTCCGCCGTCAGACCGACATCGCCGTGGGCAACGTCGTGGGCAGCAGCATCTTCAACATATTGTGCATTCTGGGCGCGGCCAGCCTGATTCGACCGCTCAATGTGGAACCGGCCATACTGCGGTTCGACATACCCGTCATGATTGCCGCGTTTGTGTTTACCTTGCCCGTGGTGTTCAGCGCGCACAAGGTCTCTCGTCTCGAGGGGGCCGCCTTCCTGGTGGCGTTCGCCGCCTACACGGGATACCTGTTGACCCCGTAACGGCGCACATTCATCCGGGGGATCCGTCGCGACCGGCGTCTGCGCGAACCCGGAGGCGCTGGCCCAGGAGGATGCGGTCGGGATCGCTGATGCCGTTCCACTCGAGGAGCTGCTGGACCGAAATGCCGTAGCGCCGGGCGATCTGCGTGGCGTTGTCTCCCGTCTGGACGACATGCCACCCGGGTTCGGCAGAAGGCTGGGGCGTCGTTTCGGGCTCCGGCTCCGGTTCGGGTTCCGGAGAAGGCTCGGCAGGGGGCGAACCGTCGGGCCCGTAGCCGAGCCGGGCCGCCGTCTCGCGGGTGATGTAGATATCGAGTTCGGTGCCCCACCTCAGGTTGGGATCGTCGAGGTCGTTGAGGTCGAGGATCTCCTTCTGGGAGACTTCGAACTCCTTGGCCAGCCGGCTGAGCATGTCGCCCTTCTTCACCGTGTACCGAACCTTGATCCGGTCATCCGGCTCCTGTTGTTGCGGGGCCGGCTCCGACGGAGCAGGCGTTTCCTCGGCCGGCGCGGCGGCCGGGACCGGTTCCGCCGGTGCGACGGGGGTTTCGGGCTCCGGTTCGGGCGCGACGGGCGACGGCGGCGCGGCCGTCTCCTCGGGAGCGGTCGACGCCGTCTCGACGGGGGCCGGTTCGACGGGGGTCGCGGGAGCCGGCGCTTCCATTTCGGGGGCCGGTTCCGGCGCGGTCGCCCGGGCTTCCTGGACGGGCGCCTCCTGGGTTGCCGGGGAAGGCGTCGTCGCGGGTTCGGACGCGGCCGGGCGCAGGGGCGCCAGGTCGGGGATGGGCCCTTTGAGGGGCTGGGGATCCTTGAGCCAGACCTGCCACCGTTCGAGGCGGGCGCGGCTTTCGTCGAGGCGGGCCCGGGTCAGGACGCCTCGTTGCACGGCCCGGGTCACGGCGGCGCAGACGGACCGGATGCGCTCGGGATCGGCTTCGGTGAAGAGGACCGCGTCGCACCCGGCGGCGAGGGCCTCGACGACGGCGTCTTCCGGGGCATAGCGACCGGCCAGGGGCGGGGCCGCCACATCGGAGGCCAGGACCACGCCATCGAAGTCGCGCCCTTCGCCGCGCAGGACGCCCCCCACCATCACCGGAGAGAGGGCCGCGGGCCGCTGGGGATAGCGGGTGTCGAGGGCGGGCACCGCCACGGGACCCGCCATCACGCCGAGCAGGCCCTTGGAAACGGCTTCCGTGAAGGGAAGGAGGGTCTGGGCGATTTCCGCGACGTCCTGCGCCAGCACCGGGTAACCCTCCCGCTCCTCGGTGGACGGCCCGGGATAGCCCGTGGCGACGGGGATCACGCCGCCCTGCATGATGCCGTCGACGTAGGCCAGTCCGACGGCGATGACCGTGGCCGCATCGGCGGCGAAGGCGTCTCGCGCGGGAACGGCGGCGCCCGTCGCGGGCGAGGAGGCAAAGCTGAGGTTGGGTCCCAGGACCACCGATACGCCGTGGGCCTTGCAGACCTTCGCGAGGGCGCGCCCGGCTTCGCGGGCGGCGGCCGCATCGCGTCGACCGCCGAGGAGGGCCGGAGACGGGGCGCCTTTCAGGCCCAGGGCGTCGGCCACGCGGGCCGGATCGACGGCGACGAGGGGCGGAGCGCCGGCCGACGAAGTAGAGGCGACGGCTTCCCGGATCTGCTCCGCCAGCCGCGCGGTCTGGTCGGGGCTCGTGACGTTTTCCTCGCGCAACACGACGCCGGCGGGCCGAACCTGCGCCAGGAAGCTCGTGTAGGCCGGGTTCAACGCGTCGCCCGGCACGGCGATGAAGAGGTGCCGCGCCGGTTCGAATCCCGCCAGGACGGTCGGCTCCGTCGAAGCGGAGGCCGGGCCCGTCGGTGCGTCGGCGGGCACGGCCGCGGGCACGGGGGCGGAGGCCTCTTTCGTCGTCGGCTCCGAGGTCCGCAGCCATGCGTAGCACAGTGTATATCCAACCGCCAGGCCTAGGACGAAGGTGATGAGCGTGTTGAAGCGCGCATCCACACCCCGTCGTCTGGGCATATTCCGGTCCAAAGAACGATTCCCCTCTTACGGTGGAGTTTTCACCCTGCCCGTGCCGGCCGCCCAAGCGCGGCGCCCTGCAAAGCACGCCCGGTCGAGCGGCGTGTGATTCGTGATTTAATGGACCGTAGCATACCGCGAATCGGGGCAAGCTGTCCACAAAACCACGGCGTTACGCGGGAAGTCGGGGTGCGGAGACGGCGGGACCCTTCTCCGCGTCAATCCGAGTTGTCCGGGGAATCGGCTTCCTCCGACAGTTGAACGGTGGCGCGGTAGCGCTCCCACCACGCCCGGGCCTGTTCCTGCGTCCAGGGCAATTCCCGCTGCAGATCCTCGAGGGTCGCCCGCACTTCGGCCATGCTTTCCGGGCGGTTCCGGGAGTCCCGCGCGAGGCAGGACATGACCAGGTCTTCGAGGCGGGCGGGCAGGGGTCGGCCCAGGCGTTTGGACGGAGGTTCGGGGTCTTCCGACAGGACCTTGTGGCAGATCTCGACGGGGGTGGCTCCGTCGAAGACGGGTTCCGCGGTGAGGAGGTTGTAGGCGACGCAGCCCACGGAGTAGATGTCGGAGCGGGCGTCGGCGTGTCGGGGGTCGCGCAGGCGTTCGGGCGCGATGTAGGCGGGGGTCCCCATGATGGTGCCGACGACGGTGATCTCGGCGTCGCCGTCGACGGCGCAGTCCATCACCAGCCCGAAATAGAGTACCATGACGACGTCGTACATCCCGGCGTGCTCGGCGAGGATGATGTTGAGGGGCTTGATGTCGCGGTGGATGAGCCCGAGTCCGTGGGCCTCCTGGAGGGAGCCGCAGATTTGCTGAATGATGTGGACGGTCCGCTCGGGCGACACGGGCCCTTCGTCTTCGATGAGGTCGGCGAGGGTGATTCCGTCGAGGTATTCCATGACGTAATAGAGCAGACCCTCGGGCGTGCGTCCGTAGTCGTAGATCTCGATGGTGTTCGGGTGCGACAAGAGGCTGGCGAGCTGCACTTCGCGCTCGAAACGCGCCATGTCGTCCTCGTTGACCCGGTCGTTGCGCAGGAGCTTGATGGCGGTGGGCCGCCGCAGCAGGGCGTGGCGGGCGCGGTAGATGGTGCCCATGCCGCCCTCGGCCAGCTTCTCCTCGAGGGTGTACTGGCCGAGTTGGCGCACCTTCTCGATGCGGCGGCGCAGGAGTCGGGCCTGGGTGAAGGTGGCGACGAAGGCCCCGGTCACGAAGACGACCGCGCCGAAGAGGCCCCAGAAGGCTATCTCCAGGGGCTGGAGCAGGTTCTCGAGCTCGTCGACGGCAATCTCGGCGGCGACGCC
>CAYVOE010000228.1:4725-8280 GCA_964452795.1 uncultured Nitrospiraceae bacterium | reverse complement strand
CGACCGGCCGGAATCGATTCGCGTGCGCCTGCAGGCCTACGAGGAGAGCACCTCACCCCTGACCGGGTACTACCGGCGCGAAGGCATCCTCTACACCATCTCAGCCGAGGGCGCGCCGGAAGAGGTCTATCGGCGGACCCGGGAGGCCCTGGACCTCCGCTAAGGGCCGCGCTCAGTCGTCGTCGGCGGTACGCGCCCAGTCCTCGTGAAGCGCGGTCAGCCGGCGAACCGTGTCGGGATGGTCCTCGGCCCGGTTGACCGTCTCCGTGGCGTCTTCGTCCAGGTTGCTCAGGAAGTATTCCTCTTGAGGCACGGTTGTGTCGCCTTGCACGGTTTCCGGGCCGTTGTACACCAGCTTCCACGGCCCCTCACGCACCGCCCAGTGATCCGGCCGTTCCCAGTGCAGGGCATTGTGGGGCGACGGCGCGTCCGCCGAGGCGAGGACCTCCACAAGCGAACGCCCGTCGAGACGACGATCCCCCGGGTCAAGGCCGGCATACTCGAGCACCGTGGGCAGGATATCCATGCTGCTCGCCACGGCGTCGCGCACCTCTCCCTCGGGAATACGGCCCGGCCACGACACGATGGCCGGCACGCGGATCCCGCCTTCCCACAGGGTGAACTTGTGGCCCCGGAGCGGGCCGGGGTCGCCCCCGCCGAAATGGTTTCGTTCCTCGACCGAGTGGCCGTGATCGCTGAGGAACACGATGAGCGTGTCTTCCCGAAGTCCAAGCTCGTCGACCTTGGCCACCACCTCGCCCACCTTCTCGTCGATCATCGAGACGAAGGCCGCATAGGACCGGCGCGGCTCGGGCAGGTGCGCATAGCGCTGACGGAGACGATCCGGGGGCTGGACCGGGTAATGGGGCGCGTTCAGCGGCAAATAGAGTAAGAAGGGCCGGTCGCGGTTCTCCTCGAGGAAGCGCAGCGCCTCGCCCGCCACGAGATCGGGGAAATATTGGCCGTCGTATTCGTGCGTTTCCGCGTCGTTCCGCCACAAGTCGTGCCGGTTGGGCCCCTGCCAGTAGAAGAAGTGGGAGTAGTTGTCGATGCAGCCCACCTTGTGGCCGAAAAACTCGTCGAACCCCTGCGCGAGGGGGCTCATCTCCGGCAGTTCCCCCAGGTGCCATTTGCCGAAGAGGGCCGTGCCGTAGCCGGCCTCCTTCAGCCGTTCGGCCAGGGTGATTTCCTCCGGCAGAAGGCCCACCTTCCCGCCCGCGTTGGTGGTCAACCCCGCCCGGCGCGGACATCGCCCCGTGAGCAAAGCCGCCCGCGACGGCGAACACACGGGCGCCCCCACGTAGAACTGGGTGAACCGCACGCCCCGATCCGCGAGGGCATCCAGGTTGGGCGTATCCAGGTCCGGGGAGCCGTAGCACCCGAGGTCTCGTGAACCCTGGTCGTCCGTGAGAATCAGGATGACGTTGGGCGGCCGTTTGGCCGCCGCCCGCGCCTGAACCGCCCACAACGCCGCCGTCGCCAGAGCTGACCCCAGAAACCCGCGCCGCGTTATCTCCATGACTCACCCTCCCCGATGGTTGAAGGCGCCCGAGCCATTATAAGGCAATGCGTGCCGGTCGCCTGAATCTCTGCGCATATCTCCCCTTCCGGAACGGGTCGGGATCGGGTGGGCATCGAAACGGCGGGGCACAAAAAAGGCTCCGGCGGAGGCCTTTCGGCCCCCGCCGGAGCGGATGGGTGTGTTACGGCTGTGGTTGCCGGGCTAGGCCTTGCGGCTCCGGCGACCGTAGACGCGGAGCGTCATCATCGCGAACCCAAGCATGGTCAGGGCCAGGGAGACCATCGGGATGGCAAGCACGAGGCGCGCCACGAAGATGACCGGCACCAGGACCACCCGGACCAGGGTCGCCAGCACCGGGCTCTGAGCCACGGTATCGGCAATGGTCGGGCTGACCGTGTAGTAGAGGTCCACGAAGGCCGTGCCGACGGGGTTCGTCAGCAGGAACGTGTCGCGGAACTGGCGCAGCACGTCGATCTGGTCCGCCATAGGCGTGCCGTAGGCCGCCGTGGCGATGAAGCACGGACCGCCGTCGCTGTCGCCGCCGCCGCCCGCAAACAGGCCGATCAGCGCCGCCAACAGACCCAGGAGCAAGGGCCCGATGTTGGGACGCGGGATGCCGCGGATGACCGGGACACCGCCCTGAGGCGCCTGCACCTGGAGCAGATTGTTGGGATTGATCTGCTTGGTGGTGGCACCCGTCGGGTAGGCCATCTCGATGTAGACCGCGACATAGGTGAGGTTGCCCGTGGACGGCGCGTTCTGGAAGCTCCGCAACGCCCGGATCTGGTCCAGCGGCAGGGTGACGACGAAGCTGTACTCCCAGTCGCCCAGCTCGCGCTGGATATCCAGGTCATCGAGGTCGAGGGTTACGAACTGGTTCGAATCCTCGAGCGCATCCTCGAGCGACTGTGCCGGATTGTCCTTGATTCCGACGTAGACCGCCCGCGGCCAGCCGAGGCCGTTGCCCACGAAGGACACGTCCATTTCGCTGGCGAAGGCCGTCACGCTCTCGACGCTTTCGAGGAAGGCCTCCACAACCGGCGGCGTGGCGTTCTGCCGCAGCGTGAAGGTGGAGCTGAGGTCGTACAGCCGCGCCCGGACCAGTTCCACTTCCGTGCCCGTGGTGGGAGCGAACTCGGCGCTGTTGTCCGAGGCGTACTCCGGAACGTCGGGGCCGATGATGTTGGACTGGTAGAGGGCCGGCAGGCCGGTGGTGTTGTAGCCGGTCTCCACGTCATCCGCCAACGGGTGGCCGTAGGCGAAGTCGGTGTCGGTGGCGTACATGGACACGCGGCCGGCGGTGACCTGAGCCACGGGCAGCGTGGTGTCGTCGGTCGGGAAGGTCAGGACCGCGGGCACCTCGTCGGTGTTCCGCTGGACCTCCAGTTCCGCGCCGAAGAGGCCGCTGCTCGCGTCGTAGTCACCGTAGTACAGGTGGATACCGAAGTTCCAGACGTTCTCGACGTCGGAACCCGGGGCCAGGCCGGCCGCCAGCGTTTCCTGGTTCTTGCTGGCATGGGCCAGACCGAAGGTGAGGTCCGGAAGAGCGATGGCGCCCTTCAGGTTGTCGGTGTTGATCGCCGGGATGAACAGTTCACCCGTGGCGAGCTGGGTGTTCAGGACCACGTCGATGGCCCCGACGGTACCCGTGGAGGTCGGGAAGAAGAAGGCCGACGTGGCCACATCTCCCTCCACCTCGTACTGGACGTACACCGGCAGGTCGCCCTGGAGGGTGGCGAAGTTGCCGTCCGTGAGGACGCCCACTTCCACCGGAACCTGGGCATCGGTGCTCAGGGTCACCAGCGGCGGCACCACGACCTGGATCTGGTCGCTCGTGACGCTCACGACCTGGGCCGGAGCCGGCAGGGCGTTCACATCAAGCGAGGTGCCGAAGTACACGGTGCTGGTGTCGTCGAACCCGCTACCGGTGATGGTGGCAACGACGCCGCCGAAGAGCCACCAGGCGTTCGGCGCGATGCCGGTGACGGTTACCACGTCGCCGGGCGTCACGTTGAGGATGACGCTGCGGGTGA
>CAYVOE010000228.1:0-4715 GCA_964452795.1 uncultured Nitrospiraceae bacterium | reverse complement strand
CGCCGAAGTGATCTTCGGCTCCGAGAATGTCGGTGAGGATGACGCTGCGGGTGACCGTGACGCCGCCGCCTTCGAAGGTGACGATCGCCGTGTGGGTCCCCAGAGCCAGCGTGTTGGCGTTGCTGTTGATGGACACCGTGACCACGCCGTCGCCGTTGCCTTCGGTCGGATCGACGTCAACCCAGTCCTGGTCGACCGATACCGTCCAGGGCACGGGCGCGCCGCCCACGGTCACCACGTTGTAGTCCCGGGTGATGGGCGTGGTGAATCCGCCCTGGGCCAGGCTGGCTTCGAAGTCGTCGCCGGGCGTGACTTCGATGGTGCCGGGCTCCACGTAGGTGAAGGCGTCCTTCGCGATGGCGAAGTTCGCGGACCCTTCGAAGTTGGGGTTGGTCACCTGGACGTCGACCGATCCGGCCGCGTGGGGCGGCGTCAGCACGACGATTTCCGTCGCCGTCGAGGACAGCACGGTGGCCGCCTCGCCGCCGAAGAACACGAACGGAATCAGCTGGACCGTGACCGTGGCCGTGTCGCCCTGGCCCGTGGCGCCGGCGAACTCGGTGGTGCCGTCCGCCTCGAACATGGTCAGGGACGCGACGGTGAGGGTCGTGCTCGATCCTTCCAGGTCGCCGACGATGTTGAACCGCAGGAAGCCCAAGGGGAAGGGATTCTGCTGGTCCGCCGTCGGGGTGGCGTCCTGGTTGTCGACCGAGGTGATCAGGGTGTCGGTACCGTTGATCACCACGTTGATCTCACCCGCCACCGTCTCGGTGGCCGTCACGGTCTTGCCGTACCAGTCGCTGAGCACCGAGGATTCGATGCCGTCGACGAACTGGAGCACGGTCGTGTCGTAGGTGATGGTGGCCTGGATGCTCGCCGGACCCGTGGTGGTGTCCGCGCCGTCGGGCCGCAGCAGGGACATGTTCACGTCCGCCACGGTGACGCCTTCGACCACGGTCGTGTCCTCAATCGAGAACTCCGCCGACGCCGCCACCACTACCGCACCGTCTTCCGTCTCGTGCGGAATGTTGACCACATCGGAGCCGACTGTGGTGGCCAGGCTGGTGTTCGACAGGACCACCGGGGTGCCGCCATCGGGGATGGTGCCCACGACGTTGAACCGGAGATTCGCCAGCGGGAACGGATCCACCTGCTGGGTTTCGTCGTCCGGATTGAACGTGGTGATCTGGTCGGTGCCGAGGGACGTCAACACGAAGTTGACCGTACCCGGGGCCACCTCGTTGAAGGTGATGTCCTTGCCGTACCAGTCGTCGACGAGGTCGGACGGATCCGACTGGTTCGCAACGAACTCCAGCACGGTCGTGTCATAGGTGAAGGTTCCGCTGATCGACTGCGGGCCGCTGTCGGTCGACGCATCGATGCCGCGGATGAGGTTCAGGTCGAGATCAACCGGATCCACGAAGTTGTACGTGGCCGTCGAGATCTGGAGCGTGGTGCCCTGCTCGACCGTGCCCTTGACCGAGTTGTTGTTGATGGGCCCGATCTCGGGGAAGCCCGCGCCCACGATGGTGACCTCGGTGCCGCCGGCGGTCGAACCGCTGTTCGGCGTGACCGCTTCAATCGTCACCGGCAGTTCGGCCGGGTCGATGAAGGTGAAGGGCAGCAGGTCGGACGTGACGTCCTCACCGTGGACCACGTACACGTCGAAGTCGCCCGGATCGTGGACCGGCGTCTTCACGATGATGTCGGTAGCGGTGGCCGACACGATGGACTGAGCCGGAATGTCGGCGCTCAGGTCGACGACGCCCTGCACGGCGGTGAAGTACACCTGGGCCGCTCCGCTCAAGGGCGCGAGATTGGCCCCGCTCAGGGTCACGGTGTAGCCGCCGTCGCTCGGCACCGCATTCGGATTGACCGTCGAAAGGATCGGCGGTTCCGAAGTGTAGGTGAAGGCGCTTTCCAGCGAACCGTAGTAGTTGTTGGCGTTGGTCACCTGGAGGTTGACCGTGCCCGCGCCGCCGGCCGGAGCCGTGGCGGTGAAGTAGTAGCCTTCGGCCGCGACGACCACGTTCAGCAGGTTCAGGCCGTCGAAGCTGGCCGTCAGGCCCTGGCCGAAGCCGGCGCCGGCGACCTGGAGCGACGTGCCGCCCGTACCCGAATCCGGATCGACGGAGTCGATGTCGGGGCCGATGTAGGTCAGACCGCCGTGGAGCACGTCAAAGTCGTCGCCGACTTCGACCCGCAGGTCCACAACGGCGGAGGTGGCGGGCTCGGGCAGATCGGCCGCCGCGGGCACCTCGATGGTCACCACGGTGCCGTCAACCGTGCCGGGGACCGTCGTGCCGTCGATGATCACGTTCACGTCGGTGCCGTCGGCCACGTTGGCGAGTTCGATGTCGATGAGCTCGCCGCCGATGCTGTAGGCTTGGGCCGAACCCTGGTTGGGCGAACCCGAGACGTTGACGACGCTGACGATGTTGGGGGAGGTTTCGGAGGTGTCGAAGACGCCGACCACGCCGAGGAGGTCAAGCTCGGCCCGCACCGCACCGGTCACCACCTCGGTTCCGCCGGCAACCTTCACCCAGTCGGCGGTGCCGTCGACGATGACGTCCTTGCCCGGCTGGTTGATTTCTTCCTCTTCAACGACCGCGGGGTGGACGTAGGCGGCGGCGTTCGCGTTGGCCGTCAGGCCCACGCCGCCCATCTCGAGCACCACGGGGTTGGCCAGCAGCAGGGCCGGATCGATGCTGGTGAAACCGGTCTCGCCTTCCGCCTGGATCAGGATGTCCACGGCGACGTACTGGCCGCCCGTTACCAGGCCGCCAATGGGAAGAGGAGCGAGGTTGCCGGCTTCGTCGGGGCCCAACAGCTCGACGGGGTCGTCGGCGGTGGCCACAAACAGAATGCCCGTCTGACCCGGGGCAACAAGGCCGGCCGGGACCGTGACGGTCACATAGCGGCTGGGCTCTTCGGGCACCGCGATGGTGACCGTGGTGCCTTCCGCCGGAAATTCAATGAACTGCTTGGCTTCTACGGGCTGATCCAGACCCACCAGCGCCACGTGGCGGTGGAAGGGCTCGTCCACGTGGTCCGCCAGCCACTGGTCGCCGGGCTGAAGTCCCAGGAGGAAGGGATCGTCGGGAATGCCGTCGCCGTCGGCGTCGGCGTCAACTTCTTGCACCGTAAACGCCACCGGGTCGGCATACACGACCTCCGCCGAGGACAGGCGCGTCGCGATGGCGCTCACCGTCGAGGGCGAGATGCCTGCCACATCCGGAACCAGGGCCGCATAGGGCCAGGAGACGGTCACGGCCGTGTACTCTTCTTCCGCCGCGCCCACCAGGTAGGTGACGGACTCGGTGTCCGCGGGATCGTCCACATCGGCCGTCAGGGTCAGGGGCACCGTGGCGCCGATGGGAATGTAAATGGTCTGGCCGTTCTCGGGCTGGGTGATGGAGAGGCTCGTCAGTTCCTTGGCCGCTCCCCGCGCCTTGAGGTCGTAGAACGACAGGTCCACGACGTCGACCAGGCCGTCGGCGGTCGAGACGTAGAGGGCCGCCTCGCCCGGCGCCACGGCGGTTACCGTGGCGATGGCGTCGCCGGGGCCGCTGGTCAGCACGGCGGCTCCGTCGGTGGCGAGCGACCACTGCACCTCGCCGGCGGCCAGGCGGCTTGCCGCCGACCCCGTCAGCCGTAATGCGCTAAAGCCCTGTTCACTCCCGACGGGGATGGCGTAGGTGGGTCCCACCGGTGTGGAGCCGTCCACACTGATGGCCACCGACGCCGCGCCGGGCGCCGCTTGGGCGTCGTGACCGGGCGTACCCGCTTGCATCGGCACGAGGCCGATGGCGAAGGCTAACGCCATCACCAGGCCCACCAGCGATGCAAGAACCAGGTTCTTCTTGCTGCCCATGTGCTTTCTCCTTTGCTTCTCCCTGAGAAACACTACACGCAGCGACTCGTGGCCGAGCCGCGACGTTCTTCCCTGAACGTAATACTTTGTAGCGCTGATTCGGTGTGGGTGTGTGTTACGTGCCGGGGGACGATCCGGACGCGGAAGGTGGCATCAAGACCCTGAGACGTCACCTTCTCCAAAAAGTGCGAAACTAGACAAGGCTCGTCGTGTCGCACTGCATGCCGATAGAACCAAACGGCGGCATTATAAAACCATGGGCCATCGCTGTCAACCTTTTTTGCCGCCTAGTGCTTTTGGACTAATCTGACACGGATCAACGTCAATAGTTTTCCTCCGAGCGGACACCGGGAATCCCCAAAAGAGGCACGATCCGGCCTCCGGTTTCCAGCACTATGAAATGTTTGGGTGAAGTTGGTAGCGGTTGATCCGGCCGACCTCCCGCCCGCGGCGGCGCGTCGGCCTCGTAGGTGTACGGTACAGCGCTAGGAGAAGTTCCCGATGGACCATATTGCGTTCCCGATAGCGACTTCTCAAAACACTTGCCCTAAAGTATACAAGCGAATGGAGACGACGTTTCAGGGGGGCATCGCTCCGCGAGCGACGCCGAAGTCTCCCATCGGCAGAGGGAGCCAAACCCTTGAATCCCTGTCCGCTGTTCCGGGCTCTGTTATACACCAACGAGCGCCCGAATAAAAGGTCCGCACCCATCCTTCTTTCGAAAGCCGTGTTTCCGGCCCCGCCCGGCCCGATCCGGAGCCTCCGCGCCGGCCTGTGGTAGGCTTATCGGAAGTGCTGTCAAAACCCTCGGCGGTTGGCGATGATACCGGTAACCTGTTCT
>CAYVOE010000227.1:6594-8290 GCA_964452795.1 uncultured Nitrospiraceae bacterium | reverse complement strand
TCGTGGGTGATCTCGGAGGTGCCGCAGATGCGTTCCAGCGTGGGGCGGCAGTACTCGCACACGCACACGCCGGCGTTGAAGAACATGTCGAGGTGGAACCCATCGGGGCGGTAGCGCTCGATGATCTCGCGGGCAACGGCGACGACCTGTTGGCGCCGGGGCGAGTTGATGCAGGCAAAGCGCCACGAGCCGCCCGGCACCCGCTGCACGCGCCAGTCGGGCACGTCCGGCTTCGCCCACGACGCCAGCGGAAACTCCTTCTCGGGCTGCCCGCCGAGGGGCACCACGTACCACTCGGGATGGCGCGATTCCAGCCAGTTGATGTAGCCGATGACCTTCTGCCCCTGGGCCTGCAGGCGCGAACACACCTCGCCGAAGTAGTCCCGTCCCTTCAGGTTCGGATGCATGGGCCAGACGTCACTCGGGTAATAGGCCACGCTGAACTGGTTGGCCGCGTAGACCGCCACGATCTCGGGTCCGACCCGCTTCAATTCTGCGGCAATGCGGTCGGGGTCGAAGTTCGAGAACGCCGTCTCCTGCTCGTTGAGGGCGTACTGGTCGTACCAATAGATGCGCTGGCGCTTGTTCAGCCAGGCGTGGGCCGTCGGTTCTCCCGCCGCGGCTTCCGCGGTCTGCGCCGATCCCTTCCCCACTCCGTTCGCCAACAGTCCCATGGTTCCCGCCGCTCCCATCCGCAAGACGTCTCTGCGTGTCAGTAGCACGTCGCGTTACCTTTGTTGTGGGCGCCGGCCCGTTTGCCGGTCCCGTCCTCGTACCGGAAATTCTGGCCCCGACGCCCCGGCCGTGTCTTGTGGGATTACGGCGGATGCTTGAACGAATCCGACCCGAAGGGACCTACCCGTAGTTCAGGGCCTCCTCGACCATGGCGAAGTAGTTTTCCAGCGGCACGTAGTTGCACACCGTGTTGCCCGAGCCCAGGGCGAAGCGGCCTCCGGGCAGGCAGGCCTCGATGATGGACCGCACGTGGGCCCGCAGCTCCGACTCGGGCAGGCGGGCCAGCTTGTCCACGTCGACCCCGCCCAGGATGGCCACGCGGTCGCCATAGCGGCGCTTGAAGTCCACGACGGAGTTCCCCTCGTCTTCATAGGAATGGCGCGCGTCGATGCCCACGTCGTCGATGAGGTCGTTTGCGATGGCCTCGAGGTTGCCGCAGGAGTGGAGCAGGTATACCAGGCCGTTGTCGTGGGCGAGGCCGGCGAGTCGCCTGTGCCAGGGAAGCACGAGGGCGCGCAGGTGGTCCGGCGAAATCAGGGTGCCCGTCTTGAAGCCCATGTCGTCTCCCTGGAAGAAACCCCGGAGGTTGGGCAGACCCACAAGGCGCTCGTACATGGCGCAGATGATCTCGCCGACGCGCTGGAACACGGCCTCCACGAGGTCGGGCTGCTCGAAGAGGAGGTAGCACAGGTTCTGGTACCCCAGGAGGGTGTCGAGGGGTATCTCGAGGAAGCCGCTCGTGGGGCACACGAAAAGGCCCATCCCCTCGGGCAGGTGCGTGGCTGCGTACTCATAGGGCCACAAGTCGCCTTTGGCGGGATCCGGCCACGGATAGGCCTCGTAGTCCTCCCAGGAGGCGATGGGACCGCGGGTCTCGTTGGCCCAGCTCCGGTTGCCGCGGGACAGGTCGGCGGTGTCGGGCGCCTCGAGGTAGTTGTGGGGGAAATCCACGCCGCCCGAG
>CAYVOE010000227.1:0-6568 GCA_964452795.1 uncultured Nitrospiraceae bacterium | reverse complement strand
CGGACGTAGTCGTAGCCCATCCGGTGATAGACCTCGATGCGGCTGTCGAGGTACCGGGCCATCTGTTCCCGGTCGGACGACGGCTCGACCCAGGTCAGGCCGAGGGGGCCTTGCGCGATGGCCCGCTCGACCTCGTGATCCAGGAACAGCTCGGCCAGCGGCGGCCGCTCCGGAATCGTCTCCCCTCGAATGATGCGGACGAATCGGTCCACGTCCGGGCTGGGCTTCGTCAAAGGCACTTGCATCGTTTCGCGTCCCCTCTCGCGGCGGCCGTAGTGATGCCGCCTCCCCCCTCTTCACCCACCCGGCCGCAACATAGCACAGTCCCGCGGGTCTTGAACAGCCCCGATTGGGAGTCCCGTCGTCGTACCGAATTTCCTGGTAGACTCGGGCCTGTGCCCGGGCATCCGGGATTCATACAATCCCGGACCGATTGCGCACAAGGACCGGCCCCCCGGGCGTGCCACAATAACGGGGCGCGGGCCGCGCGACAGGAGGCATAGCATGAGCAAGTTGCAGGTGGTCCTGGGTTTCGACATGGAGACCGACATCGGGAGCTGGACGCCCTATTACGAGGGGCTACAGCACGGCACGCCCCTCATCCTCGAGGTGCTCGAGCACAACAAGGTCCCCGCCACGTTCTTCTTCACGGGCGACAGCCTCAAGAAGCACCCGGAAACGGCCGTGCCCATCAAGGAACGGGGCTACGAAATCGGCGCCCACACGCTGTTTCACGAGACCATCGGCGAATCCCTCTACGAGATCCCCGGAATGTTGCCGGTCCTGCCCGAGGAGGTGCCGAACCGGCTGCGCTTGTGCACGGAACTCATTGAAGACATCGTGGGACTTCGGCCGGTGTCGTTCCGGTGCCCGCGCCTGTTCGGGTCCACGGCCGTGGTGAACGCCCTGAACGACCTGGGCTACGTGGCCGACGCCACCTATCCCATGTTCTTTTTCCGGGAGCGGCTGACGCCCTACCACCCGAGTCGCGAGGACTGGACGAAGCCCGGCGACCTCGGCATCGTGGAACTGCCCAATTTCGCCGATCTGTCCATGGAATCGAAGGACCCCTACGGCCGCGACCGGGACCAGTGGCCCTTGTACCGCACCGAAGGGGCCGACGCCATGCTGCGCCACGTGGACGGCTTCATCGGGTACGCCCGGGAACGGGGCGTCGAGCCCTTCCTGTGCTTCTACTTCCACCCCTGGGAATTTCATCCCATGCCCCAGGGCGACATCTTCTACAGCGAAGGCGCGGTGCGTCCCGACCCCTTTATCACCAAGAATTGCGGCCCCTATGCCGTGGAGCAGCTCGACCGGCTGATCCGGCTCCTGCTCGAACGGGGTGCGGAATTCCTCGAGGCCCGGCAGGCCGCGAAACGGTGGTGAGGCGCCGTCCGAGTCCGCGCGGAAAGGTTGCGCGGTTCAACCCGCGGGGGATATAGTGGCCCGCCGTTGCCCCCCCAGTGCGGCATGGAACGGCGGAGACGGCCCCTGACCACGGAAGCGACACCGGAATCGACCCTGGCCCGACGCATCGGCGTTGCGGCCGTGCTCCTGTCGGCGAGCGTGTTCCTGAGCCGCATCCTCGGAGTCCTGCGGGAGACGCTGATAGCGGCCTATTACGGCGCGGGCCCGGCCGTGGACGCTTACAAGGCCTCCTTCTTCCTCCCGGACCTGCTCAATCACTTCATCGCGGGCGGGGCGCTGTCCATCACCTTCATTCCCATGTTCGCGGCCTACATCGCCCGCAACGACGAAGAAGGGGGCTGGCGTCTCTTCTCCACCGTGGCCTCGACCCTGGGCACGGCCATGCTGGTGTTGACGATCCTGGCGGAGATCTTCGCGGAGCCCCTGGTGCGCCTGCTGGTGCCCAACTTCGAAGGCGAAACCTTGGCGCTCACCGTGGCCATGACGCGGATCGCCCTGCCGGCCCAATTGGCGTTCTACATCGGCGGGCTGCTCCAGGCCACCCTCTTCGTGCGGGAGATCTTCTGGACCGCCGCCCTCGCGCCCCTCGTCTACAACCTCGGCATCATCCTGGGCGGGGTGTTCCTGTCGCCCCTGGTCGGGATCCAGGGGTTCTCCTACGGCGTGCTGGCGGGGGCCGTCCTCGGTCCTCTGGCCCTGCCCCTGTGGGCCGCCCGCCGGGAAGTCCGCTTCCGGTTCCGCTTCTCCATCACCGACCGCGGCTTCGTCGAGTTCATCCTGCTTTCCCTGCCGCTGATGATCGGCGTCAGCCTGCTGTCGGCCGACGAATGGCTTTACCGCTACTTCGGCTCGGCCCAGGAAAGCGCCATCTCCCGCCTCGACTACGCCCGCAAGCTCATGCTGGTCTTCTTCGCCATGCTGGGCCAGGCCACGGGGCAGGCCGCCCTCCCCTACCTCACGCGCCTGTATCACGAGGGCCGGAAAGACGCCATGGGCCGCATGCTGGCCGTCAGCGGGCAACGCCTCGCCTTCTTCGCCGTGGCGGTCACGGGCGGCATCGTGGCGGCGGCGCAACCCATGGTGAACCTGGTGTACCAGCGCGGCGCCTTCACCCCCGCCGACGCCCGCGAGACGGCCTTCCTCCTGACGATCATCTCGGTCGCGCTGGTGAGCTGGAGCCTCCAGGCCGTGCTGGTCCGCGGCTTCTACGCCATGAAGGACACCCTGACCCCCATGATCATCGGGACCTCCGTCTTCGCCCTGTCCGTGCCCCTGTACTACGGCCTGTTCAACCGTTTCGGCGCGCCCGGACTCGCCGCCGCCGGCTCCATCGGCATCAGCATCAACGCGCTCATCACCATCGCCGTCTACCGCCGACGCACCCGGGCCCTGCCCCTGCGGCCCTTTGCGACCGGCGCCGCGCGGGGCCTCCTGTTCGCCGTGCCCTGCGGCCTCGCCGCCGCCGCCGCGGGACGGATCCCCCTCCCCGCTCCCTTCGACGCCGGTCTGATCGGCAATGGCCTGCGGCTCGTCCTCATGGGCGCCGCCTATGCCCTCGCCGCCGCGCCCCTCGCGGCCCTCGTCAAGCCGCCCGAGTTCTACGACCTCGCGATGCGGCTTCGGTCGCGCTTTCTCCGCCGGACGGGCAAAGCGCCCCTTCCCGTCGAGGGCGAATCGGCGCCGTCCGAACCGCGACAATAGAAAAAGGCGGAGCCGACGCGCTACGCCGCCGACCCCGCCCCTCGAGAGGTTGTCTCTTAACCCTTGTCGTCTTCCGACGCGCCGCCCCGAGCCTCGGCGATGTACTTCGCCGGAGCCTGGGCCACCTTCTTCTCGCACGCGGCGCAGCACAGGCGGACGAGCTGATTGCCTACGACGAGGTCCACGGGTTCGCCGTGATCGCCCAGCTTCTCACCGGACACCACGCAGGTCTCGAGCGGATAGCTCGCCTTCTGAGCGTCGATGATCTGCTCGTCGAGCTTGGCCTCGAACTTGGCCGGGTCGGCTTCGTACTTCGCGGGGCAGCCGTCGCAGCAGAACCGCACCAGCCGGTTCCCGATGACCTTGTCCACGCCTTCGCCCTGGGCGATCTTCTGGCCGCTCACGGGGCAGGCATCGGCGGCATATGTCGCCTTCTGGTCGGCGATGATGGCCTCATCGACCTTGGCCAGGCTCTTGGCCGCATCGGCCTCGAACTTCGCCGGACAGCCCTCGCAACAGAACCGGATCTCCCGGCCGTCGATCTCCTTGACGACCGCCTTGTCGGTCAGCGCTTTCCCGCTCACGGGACAGGTGGCCAGGGGGTAGGCGTTCGACAGGTCCTTCTCCGCCGCCCCCGCCGCGGGCGCCAGCACGCCCACCGCGAACGCGCATACGACCATTCCCACGACCGTTGCAATGCCCTTCTTCATGGGATTTCTCTCCTTTATTGTGGGTTGGATCCTTTTCGAATGGCTAAACCGGTAACGGGAAGGGAGCAAGAGAGGTGCCAATCACCAGGATATGCCGGTAACAGGCACGATCTCAAGGGCTTACGCCGTCGGAAGCGAAGACGCGGCCGGCCCCGACGCGTCAGGTTCTGGCGGGACGTCCCGACAGGAACTGACGAGCAGAGGGCCTGCCGTCTGGAAATTGCCCCTCAGACGGGGCGGTCGTAGATCCGGGCGGAGCCGGCGTAGGGGTCGTGGACCGTGATGCCGTCCGCGCCGAACACGGCCGTGACGGGGGCGCCGCGGCCCTGTTCCGCATACTCGAAGTTGCGGCGCATCACCTCTCGCGCCGCCTGGACGATAAGCACCGTCAACCGGCCCTCCTCGGCGTCGGGATAGGTGCCCTTGATGTCTTCGAGCGACTTGCCGAGGAACTTGACTTCGGCCACCTTCTCGACGCAGGCCACCAGGCTGTCCACGCCGTAGCCGACGTAGGCGAGGCTCCCGTCTTCGCGCCGCACGTCGCGCGTGAAGTGGGTGTTGCGCGTGCGGGTGCCCTCTCCGGCGGCGGTGTAGCGGAGGCCCCGGTACTGGGTGTCCGACTCGACGACGCCGTGGGTGCCGAAGAGCTGGCTTTCCTGGTTGACGGGCCCCTCGAACTCGTCGGGCATTATCCAACTGTTGACGAAGTCGATGCTCATGCCGTTGTCGAACAGGACCTTGACCTGCACGGCGTCGTAGGCGTCCATGCCGAACTCTCGGCGCAGCTTCACTTTCTGCCCCACGGCGTGGAGGCTCACGGGCTTCACCTTGAAATAGGCGATAAACAGGTCGGTCCAGTGGCAGCCCACATAGGAGAAGGGATCGCTCCGCTCGGCCCATTTGCGGAAGACCTGGGTCGAGATGGCCAGGGGCTCTTCCAGCACGGCGCGGCCGTAGAGGGGCGTCCCGATGCGCTGCGCGAGGTCGTCGCGGATGCGGAGGTGGTCGGGGTCGTACCGCTTGTGCATGTCGACCGCCACGATCCGGCCGGCGCGGCGGCTTGCCTCGACGAGGGCGTCGGCTTCCGCCCCGTCGAGGGTCATGGGCTTTTCCACGATGACGTGGACGCCCCGCTCGAGGGCCGCCAGGGCGGGGGCGGTATGCAGATGGTCCGGCGTGGCGATGGAAAGGATGTCGAGGTCGGGATGCTTGTCGAGCAACTCGATCCACGGCTCGTCGCCGTGGTAGGTGGCGAAGTCGAGGCCCTGGTCGGCGTACTCGGCCTTCCGGGCTTCTCCCGAGGCCCGCGTGTGGGTCGCGAGTGCGACGAAGCGCACGTCGATGGCGCCCAGGGCGCGGACCTTGTCGTCGAGCCCGAGCCGTCCCAGCCAGGGCGCGAGGCCGTGGGCCTGAAGCTGACTGAAGGTCCGCAGATGTACGTCGCCGCCGAACATGCCCGCACCCACCTGGCCGATGGTCAACCGCCGCGTCATGGATTTTCTCCCCCCTTCGTTCAAGACCGCTCTTCGCATGGACCCGCCCGGTCCTTGTGCGCGGGTCCGGGTTTCGTGTAATCCTATGGCTTCCGTGGAGCGGTCGCAAGATGACGGGAACCTGGATAAACGTGTGCACGGTCGTGGCGGGGGGTATGCTTGGGCTGCTCCTCGGCAATCGGCTGTCGGAAGGGGCCCGTCAGACGGTGATGCGGGGCCTGGGCCTGGTGACGCTGGTGGCGGGCATCCAGATGGCCCTGGCGACGCGCAACATCCTCATCGTCATGTTCAGCATCCTCCTGGGCGGCGTAGTGGGCGAGGCGTTGCGCATCGAAGCGCGGATGAAGTCCCTGGGCGACGCGTTGCAGCGGCGGTTCGCCCCCGGCGGCACCAGTCCCGTGAGCGAGGCCTTCGTCACCACGAGTCTGCTGTTCTGCGTGGGACCCATGGCCGTGCTGGGCGCCCTTCAAGACGGACTCGCCGGCGACTACCGTCTGCTGGCCATCAAGAGCCTCCTGGACGGGTTCGCCTCCATGGCCTTCGCGGCGGCCCTGGGCTGGGGCGTGCTCCTGAGCGCCGTCACGGTCCTTGTATACCAGGGCGGCATCGCCCTCACCGCGATGCTCGTGGTCCGGGCCGGAGGCGGCATCAACGGGGAATCGGCGGCCATCGCCGAACTCGGCGCCACCGGCGGGGTCCTCGTCATGGCCATCGGACTTCTGCTCCTCGACATCAAACACCTCCCCGTAGGCAACTACCTCCCTGCCCTCGCCGCAGCCCCGTTGATCGCCGCCGCCCTCGAAGCCCTCGGCCGGATGTGAGGGGATGCGCCCGTCGTCCCCGCGCCCACCCACACGGCGCCCCTCCCGGAGTCCGCATCGCAATTTCCCAACGAATAGGAGCATGCGGCGAGTCACACCTGCCATTGACGCGCCCGTCCGGGGATCACCCTCCGCCCGCGGACAATTCCCCGAAGGGGATGGATTTGCCGCGATTCCGATCAACAATTGGCCGCAACCTTTTCGGGATTGACGTCGGCCTGCAGTAAATTCCCCGAAGGGGATACATACGCGGCGTGACAGGCCAATGATAGGACAGGACCGTTCCAGCATCGGCACCGGCCCCACCCGCCGTAGGACTACGAGGACTGCGCTGGACGGGGCGGTGAGCCTGCCCCCACCCGTCATTGCGAGCGGGGTACCTCCGTTCCGGAGGGGGATGGAAAAAGAAACG
>CAYVOE010000226.1:0-8342 GCA_964452795.1 uncultured Nitrospiraceae bacterium | reverse complement strand
ACACGGAGGGCCTCCTCCGCGGCGGGATGGAACGGTGGACGCGGATCTGGGTGAAGGCCCTCCTGGTGTTGCTGCCGGTGGCGGCCCTGGCGGGACCCGTCTACGCCGCCCTCGAAGAGCCTTTCCCCACCCTCATCGCCGAAACGGCCGTGTTCGCCCTGGCCGCCTGCGCCCTGGCGGCCTACGGGTGGCGTCGTCCGGAACGGCGTCCCGCGGCGGTGCTGGGGTTGACCCTCTTCGTGCTGCTTTCGGGCCTTCTGATTCGGAGCTACCACTATACGGGACAGGAGTCGCCGCGGCCCCTCGCCGAACTGGCGGGCCGACTGACGGAGTCGGGGTACCGCGTCGAGGCGGTGAAGGTGTATCCCGCCTTCGCCTTCTACGCCGCCACACCCATCCCGGTCGAGATCGATCCGGCCGAAGTGCGGGCCCGGCTCGAAGGGCCCGATCCCTACTTCTACGTGGCCCGCGAAGGGTTCCTCGAACAGGCGAGAGAAGAGATGCCCGATCTCGACATCGAGCCGTTGACGCCCGCCTTCACCAGCAAGGACCTCGTGCTCATCGGCAACCGTCCGCTGCCCGACCGGGCCCTGGAAGGATTGCGATAGGGACGGCGTGATCCCCCGTCGCCTCTTTTCGCCGACCGGCGGGGGTGTGGTACAAATCATTCCCATGCAGATACCGGAAGACACCATAGCAGCCATTTCGACCCCGCCCGGAGAAGGCGCCATCGGCATCGTGCGCCTCAGCGGCAACCGCGCCGTCGACATCGTGGCGGACCTCTTCGTTTCTCCCCGCGGCCACGACATCCGCACCGCGCGGCGCCGCGTGTACTACGGCGAGATCCGTGTGAACGGGCAGGCCCTCGACGAGGTGCTGGTCCACGTGATGCGCGCTCCCCACAGCTACACCCGGGAAGACGTGGTCGAGATCAACGGCCACGGCGGACCGGGACCGTTGCGCGCCATCCTCGAGCGGGTTCTGGAACGGGGCGCGCGCCTCGCCCAGCCCGGCGAATTCACTAAACGGGCCTTCCTCAACGGGCGCATCGACCTCGTCCAGGCCGAGGCCGTCATGGACCGCATCCAGGCCCAGACTCAGGCGGGATTGCGGGCGGCCGCGGCCGCGGCGAGCGGAGCCCTGTCGCGGGCCCTCCACGAGATGCGCGACACGCTCCAGGTCGCCCAGTCCCGGATCGAGGCGGACCTCGACTTTCCCGAAGACGACCTACCGGAAACCATCAACGAGCCCCTGCGGCGCGACCTGCTGGCGGTGCGGGAACGGATGGGCCGGCTCCTCGACACGGCCGAAGCGGGACGCCTCTATCGCGAAGGGGCCCGCGTGGCCATCGCCGGGCGCCCCAACGTGGGGAAATCGAGCCTGTTCAACGCCCTCCTGCGCGACGCCCGCGCCATCGTCACGGAAATCCCCGGGACCACCCGCGACCTCATCGAAGAGACCATCAACATCGCCGGAGTTCCGGTGCGGCTTACGGACACGGCGGGCCTGCGCACGTCGGACGACGTGGTGGAGCGCATCGGCATCGAGGCCGCCCGCAACGCCGTGCGCCGCGCCGCGGCCGTGCTCTTCGTCATCGACGCGTCCGCCCCCGACACGGAAGAGGACCGGTCCCTGGCCGCCGAACTCGAAGGCCTCGACGTGCCCCGGGTGCGGGTGCTGAACAAGATCGACCTGGCGCCGCAGGCCGAGGCCCCGGCGTGGGACATCCCCTTCGCCGCCGAGTGCCGCGTGTCGGCGGTAACCGGACAAGGACTGGAGCAACTCGAGAGCGCCCTGGCCGATCTGCTCCTCGGCGACCGCGCCGTGTCGCCCGACGAAGGGCTCATCACCCGCGTACACCAGCAGGACAGCCTGCGCCGCGCCGCCGCGGCCCTGGACCGGCTCCTCGAGCGCTTCGACGCGTCGCCCGAGATCCTGAGCCTCGAGCTGCGCGACGCCCTTCGCGCCCTGGGCGAGATCACGGGCGAGACCACGCCCGACGACATCCTCGAGCACATCTTCTCGTCCTTCTGCATCGGAAAGTAAGGGCGCGGCCCCGTTTTTCTCCGTCCCGACCGTCCTCCGCCGGCGGGCGGACCGGTCCCCGCCGGCCCGACGCAGATGCAATCGTCGACCGGGGTAGGGTATAACAGCCCCCTGATTCGTCCGAGATGAGCGACACGGTTCTCCGGCGCTGGCCGGGCAACAGGGCGCGCAGGCGGCGAAGCGGAAAGCCGCCTGACCCACGGGAGAGGGAGGTCGATGGCGACGACTGACGTACAGGCGGGTGAAGAAACACGGCGCTGGACGGACGGGCTGACGGGGTATCACTACCTCGTGTTGATCGTCGCCTGTTTCGGCTGGCTTTTCGACACGATGGACCAGTGGCTCTACGTGGCCGCGCGCCAGCCGGCCATGGCGGAGCTGCTGGGGCTTCCCCCGTCCGATCCGCTGGTGGGCAGTTGGGTCGGTTGGGCCACCACATGGATGATCATCGGCTGGGCCGTGGGCGGAATCTTCTTCGGCATGATCGGCGACCGCATCGGCCGAACCTGGACCATGGCGCTGACGATTCTGTTGTACGCCGGGTTCACCGGCCTGAGCGGCCTCGCCCAGTCTCCCACTCAACTGACGCTCTTCCGGTTCATGACCGGGCTGGGCATCGGCGGCGAATTCGCCGCGGGAGCCGCCCTCGTGGCCGAAACCTTCCCCACCTACTCCCGCGCCACCGCCCTGGCCGTGGTGCAGGCCACCTCGGCCCTCGGCAACGTCATGGCCGGGTTCATCTGGATGTTCTTCGGACCCGTCATCGGGTGGCGGGGCGTGTTCTTCATCGGCGTCCTGCCGGCCTTCCTCCTCTTCTTCATCCTGTACTACATCAAGGAGCCGGAGGCCTGGAGAGAGCGGAAAGCCCAGGCCCAGGCGGGTACCGTCAAGCTGGGGTCCATGTTCGACCTCTTCCGAGAGCCCATCCTGCGCCGGAACACGCTCGTGGGGCTCACCCTGGCGGCCGTGGGCGTCATCGGGTTCTGGGGCATCGGCGTGTGGTCCTCGGAACTGATCCGGAGCGTGGTGAACCCCGACAACCTCCCCGAACTCCGGGCCCTGGCCGACAACCGCGTCGGTTGGATCATCATGGTCCAGAACGGCGGCGCCTTCTTCGGCGCCCTCGCCTTCGGCTACCTCGCCCAGCGCTTCGGGCGTCGGCCGGCCTTCGCCATCGCCCTCATCGCCTGCGCCATCGTGGTGCCGTCGGCCTTCTGGTTCACCCAATCCTTCGCCATGGCCGTCGTCATGTTCGCGCTCATGGGCTTCTCGCTGCTGCTCCTCTTCGGCGGCTACGCCATCTACTTCCCCGAGCTCTACCCCACCCGCTTGCGGGCCACCGGCACCGGGTTCTGCTACAACGTCGCCCGGTTCCTCGCCGCGGCGGCGCCCTGGACCCTCGGGCTCCTCATGGCGCGCCTCGAGCTGCGCGGCGCGGTGCTGGCCCTGTCGGCCGTCTTCCTCCTGGGCCTGCTCACCCTGATCTGGGCCCCCGAGACCAAGGACCAGCCCCTGCCGGAGTAGCGGCAGGCTTTCCAAATCCATCCGAGCCCGGAAACCACACGGTTTCCGGGCTTCTTTTCTATAGCCCGGCCACAACAAGTTGTGTGGCCAATCCACAGCAATCCGTTGTGGCCGAGCCGCAACAATTTGCGGCGCGGGGGAGCGTTGTGGTACCCTCCTGCGGTTTATTCGTGCCCTCGGGGGAGCGTTATGCTCAGGGGTGGCGGGAGAAAGGAACTTGACGGTGAGAACGCCTCTGGTCGCAGGCAACTGGAAGATGAACAAGCGGATCGGCGAGGCCGTGGAAACGGTTCGGGCGCTGAAACCGCTGGTGGCGGATGTAACGGGCGTGGACATCGTGGTGTGCCCCGTGTTTACGGCGCTGTACCCCGTGTCCCAGGCCCTGGCCGGGTCGAACGTTCAAGTGGGCGGCCAGAACTGCTACACGAAGGAGAAGGGGGCTTACACGGGGGAGATTTCGCCCCAGATGCTCCTGGACGCCGGCTGCACGTGGACCATCGTCGGCCACAGCGAACGGCGGGAATACTTCAAAGAGTCCGACGAATTTCTTAACGAGAAATTGAAGTTCGCCCTCGATTCGGGCCTGAAGGTCATGTTCTGCATCGGCGAGACCCTCCAGGAACGGGAAAGCGGTCGGATGAACGACGTCCTGAGCCGTCAGGTCATCCGGGGACTCGAAGGGTTGGCGGCGGAGCAGTTCGCCCGCATGTCCATCGCCTACGAACCCGTATGGGCCATCGGCACCGGCGTCACCGCCACGCCGGCCCAGGCCCAGGAGGCCCATGCCTTCGTCCGCTCTCTCGTGGCCGACAAGTTCGGCGCGGAAGTGGCGCAGGCCCTCCGGATCCAGTACGGCGGAAGCGTCAAGGCCGACAATGCGGCGGAGCTCATGGCCCAGCCGGATGTGGACGACTCGTTGGTGGGCGGCGCCTCGCTCGAGGCGGAAAGTTTCGCGAAAATCGTAAAAGCGTCTGCGTAGGAGGCTCGCGTAGGGTGTCCAATGTCCTCGATACCATCTTCAGCCTGGGAACTCTCTGGTACATTCTGGTGATAATATACGCGCTGATCTGCTTCGCGCTGATCGGCATCGTGTTGATCCAGAAAGGAAAAGGGGCCGGGTTCGCCGGCGCCTTCGGCGTCGGACCGGGAACCGAGACCATCTTCGGTCCCCGCGGCATCAAGAGCGGCATCGCCCGCACCACCTACGCCATCGCGGCCGGGTTCATGGTGCTGGCGTTGTTCCTCTCGCTGATCTCCGGCAAAATCAGACAGGGCCAGGCTCCCGACACCGTGGCCGGCGTCGAGGACGCGATCACCGAGGAAGACCTCATGTCCGACACCGGCGCGCCGGCGTTGGTCGCACCCGAGGCGGAGGCGCCTGCCGAAGCGCCCGCCGAAAGCGCGCCCGAGGCCCTGAGCCCGGCCGTGGAGGTCGAGGTCCCGGCGACCGCCGAGGAGGCGCCCGAAGAGCCGGCTCCGGCGGCGGCGGAAACGCCGGACGTGGCGGCGGAAACGCCGGATGCCGCGGAGGCTCCGGTCGAAGACGCGCCGGCCGCGGCGGAGGCGACCGAGGAAGCGCCCGCAATCGAGGCGCCCGCGGACGACGCGCCCACCGAGGAAGCGGCGCCCGAAGACACGCCGCCGGCGTCGTAATTCCTCCGGGAGACCCGTAGTATTCCAGGCCCAAGACCTCCGGTTTTGGGCCTTTTTCATTGAGCTGTCCGTTTTCACGCGACGGCGGTCGGAATATCGCCGGCAGCCGCTTTGGGGCGGACGATGTAACGCGTTCGAGGGGTATGCGCAGTGGACAAGATACTCGTCCGGGGGGGACGTCCCCTGAAAGGGTCCGTTCAGGTTCGAGGGGCCAAGAACTCGACGCTGCCGTTGATGGCGGCGTCCCTGCTGGCCGAAGCGCCGTGCACCCTGCACAACGTGCCCTGTCTGCACGATGTCTTCAGCATGGACAAGATCCTGTCGAGCATGGGCATGACCATCGAGTTCACCGGGCGGTACATGACCCTCGACCCCACCACGGTGGATTCCCAGTGGGCGCCCTACGACCTGGTGCGCAAGATGCGCGCGTCGTTCTTCGTCCTCGGCCCCCTGCTGGCCCGGTATGGCTACGCCAAGGTCTCCCTGCCCGGCGGCTGCGCCATCGGGACCCGGCCCGTCGACATCCATCTCAAGGGGCTCGAGGCCATGGGCGCCACGATCCGCATCGAAGAGGGCTACGTCATCGCCGAGGGACGGCTCACGGGCTGTGACTTCGCCCTCGATTTCCCCAGCGTGGGCGCCACCGAAAACCTCATGATGGCCGCCACCCGCGCCGAGGGACTCACCCGGCTCACCAACGTGGCCCGGGAACCCGAGATCGTCGACCTCGCCCATTTCCTCAATTCCATAGGGGCCCAGATCTCCGGGGCCGGCACCGACATGATCACCGTGGTGGGCGTGGATTCCCTCGGAGGCGCCGAGCACGTGGTCATCGCCGACCGCATCGAGGCCGGCACCTTTCTCATCGCGGGCGTGGCCACCCGGGGCGACGTGACGGTCCACAACGTCAACCCCGACCATCTCGCCAACCTGCTGAACAAGCTCCAGGCCATCGGCGCCGAGATCGAGATCAGCGGCACCCGCGTCCGAGCCCGAAGCAACGGATCCCTGCGCGGCATCGACATCCACACCCAGCCTTACCCGGGCTTTCCCACCGACCTCCAGGCCCAGATGATGGCCCTGTTGTGCGTCACCGAAGGGGTCAGCGTTATCAAGGAGCAGGTCTTCGAGAACCGGTTCATGCAGGCCGGGGAGCTGCGCCGCATGGGCGCCCAGATCGACCTCGACGGCAACGCCGCCATCGTCCGCGGCGTCAAGTCCCTCTCCGGCGCCCCCGTCATGGCCTCCGACCTGAGGGCCAGCGCCGCCCTCGTCATCGCCGGCCTCGTGGCCGAAAAGGGCGAGACCGCCATTCTGCGGGTCTACCACATCGACCGGGGCTACGAACGCATCGAGGAACGGCTCGCCGGCCTCGGCGCCGACATCGAACGCGTCAACGGCTGACCGGGCCTTCGACAAAAGCTCCCGGGCCGGCTGTTCCCCACCGTCTCCGCACGGCACAGAAAAAGGGTGTGCGCGCGGAGAACTTCGCCCGCGCGCACACCCCAATGGTTGCTGTAGGGGTTACCGTTCGGCTTGACCTACCCGTTTAGTAGGCGCGACCGAAGGAGGCCGAAATCGGCGTCACCGGAATCTCGGTGATGTCCTTGCCGGGGTACCGCAGGAACTCGACGTGTCCGTCCATGTACAGCACGTTGGCGCCACCCGGCACGTGGTGGAACTGGCTGACGCCCTTGCTCTCGAGGGCGCCCTTCACGGAGTCCCACATCACCGGCAGCTCGCTCTGGGCGACCGCGCCGGAGGCCGGGTTGTTGATGTCGGTAATCATGAACCGCTCGATGCCTTCCTTCAACCGCATGATGGTGCTGCCCCCGCCGTTACCCGTGGCCACGGCCGTGGCGTATTCCGGGTACCGGGACGCGACCATGTTGTTGATGTAGTAGGCAAAGAGGTTGTCGTAGTTGGCGCTCGCCGCCTGCAGGTCCCTGTCTCGGGCGTTGCCCCCGGTCAGCTCGGTCTCCACGATGGAGGAGATGACCATGGTGCCCCAGACCACGTCGTTCTCGGCCGCCCAGCCGAAGTACAGGTAGCTGCGGTCGTCAAACTCTTCCGGGTCCAGCCGGCCGTAGTTCGGCGAGTTCGGGTTCTGCGTGCACCACTGGCCGTTCGGGACCGAGATAAAGTCATCCGGGTCTTCCTGGTCGGAAGGGCAGAAGTAAATCTTCATGTCCGTCAGGTATTCCGGATAGATGGCCGGACCGTGCGGAACCGCTACCAGGTTGTAATCCCACGGCTGTCCCCAGTCCTCGTGACTGCCTTCGTCGCCGATGGGCGGAAACTTGCCCTTGTTCTCGCCCGCGTACATCTTAAAGATGGTGCCGAACTGCTTCAGGTTGTTCTGACACGTCGCCCGGTTGGCGGCTTCCCGCGCCCGTGACAACGCCGGCAACAGAATCGCCGCCAGGATGCCGATAATGGCGATGACGACCAATAACTCGATTAGGGTAAACCCCCGTCTTTTGTTTGCCTTCATGATGCTCCTCGTCCTTTTGTCCCCCGGTTGATATCTCGCGCACGGATGCTGCATATCCAGACACAATACGCCCGTCGACAAGACGTTTAGAGAGTTGCGACCGCCCTTCGCTACCCGGATGAGTGCTCTTCTCCCCCCTTGGGTCCGAGTATGGGTGGTGCTATAGACATTATACCCCATATTTGCCGTCCTTGCAACAATTGGAGCATACACCGTGAGAAAATCCATATAAGGTGGGACACTAAGAGTAGTTTGTTTACATTTATTGGCAGAATTCGGGGTTAACGAGGGGGCTGACGCCTCGGAAAGGGGGAGATTCGTGAAATACGGGGCCATGATCGCCCCCGGAGCGGCACGGCGATCTTTACCCGATCGCAGGACTACGAGGACTGCGCTGAACGGGGCTGTGAGGGCACCCCTCCCCGTCATTGCGAGGAGCGTTCTCCTGTGTGAGTACAGAAGAACGGCGAATTGACCCATGGTCGCACATATGCCTCCGGTCGGCACCCAGACAGAAGCGACGCGGCAATCTCACATGAGCCAGCCGTCCCCGTGCGTGAAGGCCTACCCCCCGTCATTGCGAGGAGCGATCACATGTGCAAATGCTTGCGGTAGGTGTATTTAC
>CAYVOE010000225.1:0-8352 GCA_964452795.1 uncultured Nitrospiraceae bacterium | reverse complement strand
GAGCCCGCCGTTCTTGACGATGGCTTCGACGTCGTAGGACAGGGCCAGGGTGACCACGTCGGCCTCGAGGCCGTCGATGACCGCCCGGGCCTGCTTGCCCGAACCGCCGTGGGACTGACGGATCGTCACCGTCTGACCCGTCTTCTGCTTCCAGTATTGAACGAAGGCCTTGTTGTAATCCTCGTACAACTCGCGGGTCGGATCGTACGATACGTTCAGCAGCGTAACGGCCTTGGGCGCCGCTTCGGAGATGGAGGGCAGGAGCCCCGGCGCCAGAAGCGCCAGGGCCGCCACCACGGTATATACGGCATACTTCTTCATGGAAAAGTCTCCTTACTCGGGGGATTCCCGCACTTAGGCGTCGGGTCCCTTCCGCTCGTTGGCCTGAGTAAAGGTGTTGAGGGCCGAGGCCAGGGTGTTGATGCCCGTGGCCAGACCGCCAAAGACAACCGCCTTCTGCTGCCACTGGAGGAGGGACTCGGCGCGGGCGGGCTCGTGGCGGGTGATGTTCTTTACGTGCTTCATGGTCAGGTTCTCCTTCATATTCGATATGAAAAGCACCCCGTCTGCGGAGGCTCTCAGAAATCCACCTGGAAACGCATCAGGAACGAATCGAAACTGCCGTCGTAGAGATCGTGGTCCACGTCGCCGTGGATGTAGTTCCACACGATCCGCGTGTTGGGGTTGAGGTACCAGTTGAGGCCCAGCGTGAAGTCGGCTTGTTCGCCGCCCCGGATGCCGCCGTCGTTGAGGTCGATCTCCGAGTAGCGCGCGGTGACTTCCCAGGCGCCCCATCCGGAATCTTCCTTCCAACCGAAGTTGCGCCGGGGCTTGACCCTGTCAAAAATGCCCGACGCGTTCCGGTAGGGCCGGGTCTCGCCCGTGAGGAAGTAGCCGAGCTGGGCGTAGTAACCGTCGAAGGACCGGTCGCCGTCGAAGGTGGTGTCCACTTCCGCGAGCACGTATTCGGCCTGGCCGTGGAAGGGTCCGTAGACCCCCGCGATTTCGAGGCCGTACAGGTCGACGTCGTCGGCCCGGGCGTCGCGCAGCCGGAAGGGCTGGAAGCCTTCGGTGTTCACGTAGCGGAATTGGGACAGGCGGTTCTCCGGACGAGCGGCCCATCCCAGGACCGCGCCGTCGGGGTTGCGGTGGCTGTAGGCGGCGCCCAGGTGGAGCAGCTTTCGGCCGTTGTCCGCGTAGATCGGCAGCCCCGTGACGCGGCCGGTGAAGATGTAGCCCTGATCCTCGTCCGAGTCGTTGCTGCTCGGCCAGTTGTCGGCTTCCTTGAACACGCCCAGGGTCCAGGTCAGGCGCTCTTTCTTCTCCTCGCCCAGCAGGGCGTCGCCGATCTGGATGCCGGGGTTGCGTCCGGGCACGAGGGCGTTGAGCAGGGCCCGCTCCGCAAAGGTGCGGAAGCGCACGCTCGTGAGCTCTTCAAGACTGAAGGGCTCGCGGAAATGGCCCACCCGGAAGTCCATCGTCCGTTCTCCCCCGTACGGAATTCCCCGTAATCCCAGATAGACGTCCTTGAACTCGGGACCGTCGGCGCCCGTCTGCGTGGCGAAGTCGTACTCCATCATGTACTCGATGAAATCGTAGACCGTGCCGCTGAGGCGGATGCGCGCGAAGTTGAACCCCGTGCCGTCATTCTCGTCACCCAGGCTGTACTTCAGCTCGTCGTCCTGGTGAAACCACGACACGTCGTAGCCGATCATGCCGCCCACGCGGAGCTGAAAGCTCTTGTCGGGCAGCGACAGCGAGAAGCCGTCCGAGCCGACGCCCACGACGGGCGCGCTCTTGGCCTTCTCCGCTGCGGCCTCCTTGTCGAGCTCGAGCTGCCGCTCGAGGACTTTCACCTGTTGAGACAGGGCTTCGACGGCCTGCTTCAGCGCGTCGAGCTGTTCCTGCGTGGCCGCCGCGCCGGGCGGAGGCAAGGCCGTCAAGACCTCCTCCAGCGCCGGTTCCGGCGGTCCTTCTTGTGCGGCGGCCCAGCCGGCCCCTGCCACGAGCAGGAGGGCCGCCCTTCGACCCCAGTTCCACATCGAAATGTGCCTTTCCCACCGCTCCCTCCGGTTGTCCGGTGGGTCCGAGCAGTCTCGTGAAGGAAAGCAAGCCTCCGGAGGCCCGGTCGGCACTAGATGGCGTGATCATGTCAGGGGCGCAGTCCGCTGGAGGATCCGAAGCGGAATTTCTCTCTCCGCTCCACCTGCACCACTCGGGATTCATGGACCGTTACCTCCACCGCGCCGAAGCGCAGCCCCGAGAGAGCCGCCACGATTTCCTGCAGCACCTCCGCGGGCAACGATGAGGAAGGTTCGGCACCGCCTTTCCGCCCGTCGTTCGATTCGCTCATACGGATCACCTTCTTGGGTCGCGTCACCGCGACAGACTCAGATGTAGTACATGGGGACTTCGTCACGTTCCTCGACCGCTTCCGCCACGCGCTGCTGCACGTCGGCGAGGGTGGTCGAGTCCAGGATTCCGGCGATGGCGTCGCGCACATCCTTCATCACCAGGCGGATGCCGCAGGTCCGCTCATCGTGGCACTCGTCGCATTTCCGATAGGCCGTCTGGCTCACGCAGGGCACCGGCGCCAGGGGGCCTTCCATCATCCGAACCACCTCGCCGAGGGTGACCTCCTGAGGGGGGCGGCTGAGGACGTAGCCCCCGCTTTTTCCCTTGCGGCTCTGAAGAATACCCCCGTTTTTCAGCTCCACGAGGATAACTTCGAGAAACTTTCGCGGGATGGCGTCCTGCTCGGCCAGCTCGGACACGGCCCGCGGTTCGAGGCCGGGAGAACCGGCCAGATTCAGGAGGGCCTGGATGGCATATTTCGTTTTCCTGTTCAGCACCGTGCTAATACCTACAAACTTGATAGGAGTTGCGGAATTATATCCGCCGAAGCGGGCCGTGTCAAGATCCAATTTCACCGATTCTCACGCCCCGGGAAGGCCCTTTCATCGGAGCGGGCGGGAGGGCGCATTGACTGTCCCGGCCGGCGCCGATAGACTGTGGGAAAGCCTTGAACGACGGATTGGAAAGTGAAGGAGATGGGCGATGTCGACGGTGCTGGTTCCCCTTGCGGAAGGTTTCGAGGAAATGGAGGCGGTAACCATCATCGACATTCTGCGGCGGGCCGGCATCCGGGTGCTGGTGGCGGGCCTTCAGGAGGGGCCCGTGAAGGCGAGCCGGGGCGTGTCCGTCGTTCCCGATATGAGCCTGGACGAAGCGCTCCGGGAAGAGCTTGACATGGTGGTTCTGCCGGGCGGCCTGCCGGGGTCGGACAACCTGGACAAGGACCCCCGGATCCACGGGGCGTTGAAGAAGATGGCCGACAGCGGGAAGTTTGCCGGGGCCATCTGCGCCGCGCCCGCGGTTCTGGCCAATGCCGGACTGCTCGAGGGCAAGACGGCGACCAGCTATCCGGGCGTGCTCGACAAGATGAACGTGCCCGGCGTGACGTTCAAGCCCGACAAGGTGGTGCGCGACGGCAAGGTGATCACGTCGCGCGGGCCCGGCACGGCCATAGACTTCGCCCTCGCCAGCGTGGAGAGGCTCGAGGGCGAGGCCACGCGCGACGAGGTCGAGAAGGACCGCGTGCGCTAGGGGGGTACGGCCCATGTACTACAGCGGGATCTCCGACGAAGCGGGTCAGGACATCGACACCCAGATTCGCGCCCACCGGGAGCTGGGCTGGAATCATCTCGAGCTGCGCCTCGTCGACGGCGTCAACATCACGCAGGTCAGCGACGAGAAGTTCGACGAGATCTACGGCAAGGTCAGCGACGCGGGCATGCGCGTGTCCTGTTTCGGCAGCGCCATCGCCAATTGGGCCCGGCCGATTACGTGCGACCCCGCCATCGACGTCGAGGACCTCCGGCGGGCCATCCCCCGCATGCAGCGAATGGGCACCGCGTACATCCGGATCATGAGCTATCCCAACGATCCGGACAGCCCCGTGCCCGAGGCGGAGTGGCGGGACGAGGCGATTCGCCGCGTGAAGAATCTGGCGAAGATCGCCGAAGACGGCGGCATCATCCTGGTCCACGAAAACTGCAGCGGCTGGGGCGGTCTGTCCGCCGAGAACAACAACATCCTCCTGGGGGAGGTCGACAGCCCGGCCCTGCGCGTCGTCTTCGACACCGGCAACCCCGTCACCTACGGCCAGGACGCCTGGGAGTATTACCGGGCCGTCTATCCCCACATCGAGTACGTCCACATCAAGGACGCGCGCAAGGTGGACGGGCAGGACGTATACACCTATTGCGGCGAGGGCGACGGAAAGGTCCGCGAGGTGCTGGCCGACCTGTTGGCCAAGGGCTACGCCGGGGGCGTGTCCATCGAACCGCACCTGGCCGCCATCATCCACACCGGCCAGAAGGCCGACAACGCGAAGCAGCTATACGATTCCTATACTGAATACGGCCGCCGACTCATGAAGATCGTCGAGGAGGTTCGACCGAAAGCCGGGGTGCGGGAGTAGTCGTCCGGCGCGGGATTTCCGGGGGCGGGGGGAACGATGCGGGTATTGATCACGGGGTCGAGCGGGCAAATCGGCACCAACCTGGGCCTTCGCCTTCGGCGCGAGGGCCATTTCGTGTTCGGCGTGGACATGCGGCCCAATCCCTGGACCGACGAGATCCCCACCTTGCTCCAGGATCTCGGCGCCGCCTACCCGCGCTTCACGGGCGGCATCGGCTACGTGGATTATCCGCCGGACCTGGACGTGGTGGTCCACTTCGCGGCCCACGCCAAGGTCCACGAACTCGTCCAGCAACCCGAACGGGCCCTGCAGAACGTCACCATGACCTTCAACGTGCTCGAGTTCTGCCGGCAGAACCGGGTCCCCATCGTGTTCAGCAGCTCCCGCGAGGTCTACGGCGACATCCACCGCTACATCACCGAAGAGTGCCACGCCGACTTCGCCTTTACCGAGAGCCCCTACTCCGCCAGCAAGATCGCCGGCGAGGCCCTCGTCTACTCCTACGCCCAATGCTACGACCTGCCCTACCTCGTCTTCCGGTTCAGCAACGTCTACGGCCGCTACGACAACGACATCGAGCGCATGGAACGGGTGATCCCCCTGTTCATCCGCCGGATCGGGCGGGGCGAACCCGTCACCGTCTACGGCGAAGAGAAGACCCTCGACTTCACCCACGTGGACGACTGCGTCGACGGCGTGTGCCGCGGCATCGAACGCCTCGTGAGCCGGAGCACCGTCAACCAGACCATCAACCTCGCCTACGGGCAGGGCAACACCCTGGCCACCATGGCCCGGTACGTGGGCGAGGCCCTGGGCGTCACGCCCGAGATCCGCATGGAACCGCCCCGCGTCGGCGAAGTCACCCACTACGTCGCCGACATCGCCAAGGCCCGCACCCTCCTGGGCTACGAGCCCCGCATCCCTCTGAAAGAAGGCATCGCCCAAGCCGTCGCCTGGTGCACCGAGTGGTGGGCAAGGCATTGACGGGTTCCTGCGCCGTGCCGCGGAGGAATGCGGCAGCCCCGCTTAAGGCGCCGGTGGGGTTAGATCCAGCGGCACGAGCCTGACCTCTTCCTCGGGTATTTCCAGGGGTCCCGATATTTGGATAAGCGCCGGGAGGCCGTCCCGGGGGCCGCTCCCGTCCGGGGCGGGCAGGCCTGCGAGCAACCGGGCCACGTCGGATGTCTCCCGCCCGTCCGGGCCGTCGAGGCGTACCGGTGTGTAATCCTTCGTGCCGCCATGCAGCTTCGCCAGGAACGCGGCAACCCGGAGCCGACTGCGCGCGTCGAGACGGGCGAGGTTGAACGTCCAGCCGTCGTTCCCGTAGTGGCGGGTGCGAATCCAATCGTGCAACACCAGGCTCCGGATGACCCGCTCGCGAGCCGCTCCTTCGGTGGCGTACTTCTCTCCGTGCAGTTCAAAGAGTCGTTGCAGAGCCTCTTGCTCGAGGCCGAACTTGTGGGGCGCCAGACAGACTTCGGTTATGTGGGTGCTGACCCGGAACCACCGATCAGCGGGCGAAATCCAATAGCCCGCCTTCCAGAACGCGCCGTTCATCGGATGCCCTCCTCGCCCGTGGCCTTTTTCAGAGGTGTCTCTTTGGGCCTCACTATCACCAGCGGAATTCGCTCGAACGGCTCTGCCAGGAGCGTCTCAAGCCGCACGTCCTTGAAGCTCCCTTCTCGGTACACGGCAACGGGCCGGTCTGTTTCTTGGTACCCATGCACGGAGGTCTCCGTGACGAGGGCCAGAAAGCTCCTCAGCCGCGCCTCGGCTTCTACGGAGCGGTTGGTGGAATACGACCACCCGTTGCGATACCGGCGCAGCCGAATCCAGCCCCGGCCGACCAGGTCACGGACGATTTCCTCGCGCGCCGCCGTCCCGTCCTCGCGCCAGGGCTCCCCGAAGCGCGCGTAGACCGCGCGAAGTGCGTCTTCTGTCATGCCGCAACGCTCCGGATGGTCACACGCCCACGCCACATGGCTCTCCGGGACCCAGTACACCTCGTTCTCGGGACTGACCCACACCGCGTAATCCAACGACGCGCTCTCCATCGCTTTGCAGCTTGCCTGCCGAAATTGCCGGAGCGTTTCCCGCCTTCGCACCCCATTCACCGGCTCTTCTAAATCCCCAGGGATGCATACCACACGGTCCCGGGCTATTCCGGTGAAGCAATGAGATCCATATTCCACACGATGCCGGCAACTTCTGCGCCCTTTGAACGCTCGTCGCCTCCTCCCGGACCTACTGCACGTTGGCCGCCTCGGCCTCCGACAGCTCCGGAGTCTTTCGGGTGAATCCAATCGATTAACCGGTCCCCGAACAGCGCCCCTTGCGACATGCCCTGCGACAAGGCTCCGCATGCCGACCGGATGCGGCACGGACGGGCAGCCCCGGGGAAGTCTTGAGCTTTCCGAAATCCGGAAACCTCTTGCGCTACACTCTCCACACAACTATACTGCCAATGCGGGCATATTGACAGGGGGTGCAATGGCAAGGGCGCGCAGTGGTCATTTCGGATCGCCGGGACTCCGTCTGCTTCAGTTGTTCCTGCTGCTCAGTTCCAGCCGGCGGGCCTACAGTCTGACGCGGCTGGCCGGCCTGTTCCGCTGTTCCCGACAGACCATCGGCCGCCTCGTCGAGCAACTGGCCCTTGCCCCCGGAGTCGAGATTGAAACCTGGATCGACCGGCGCGAGCGCTACTATCGCCTCGCGCCCACCCGAACCCCGGGTGCCGTCAGCTTCACCCCCGACACCCTCCACTACGTCGCCCTGTGCCGCGATGTCCTCCGCCACATCCTGCCCGACGCCGTCCAGGACGAGCTGAGCGGTTTCCTCGGCGCCGCGACCGAGGACGGCGCCTCCGGCTCCGCGGCCGGCGAAGGTCCCATGGCCGAACCCTGGCTCAAAGGCCGCATCGACTACCGGCCCTTCGAGCCCATGCTCGAAGACATCCAGACGGCCATGCGCGAGCGCCGCCTCTGCCGCGTGGACTACCGCGCCCGCTCCCGCGGCGCCTGCCGGAGCTACGTCATCGCGCCCCTGCGCATCGTCGCCTACCGCGAGGCGCTCTACGTGCTCTGCCGCAAGCACACCCCCGCCGGCCCCGGCGACTACCACACCCTCGCCGTCCAGCGCATGCGCAACCTCCGCCTCTGCCGGGAGACCTTCACCGACACGCTGCCCCGGGACCGCGAAGAGCATTTCGGCTTCCCCTTCCACGAGCCCATCACGGTCCGGGCCCTTTTCCGCGGTCCCGCGGCCGACTACGTCGCCGAACGCATCTGGAGCCGCGACCAGAAACAGCGCCGCCGCCGCGACGGCACCCTCGAGCTGACCTTCACCGCCACCAGCCGCCTCGAGGTCATGGCCTGGATCCTCAGCTTCGGCCCCGACGCCGAACTCCTCACCCCCCAGGACTTGCGGGAGGAACTGCGAGAGAAAGCCGCCGCCATCTGCGCCGTGTACGCGGATCCAGGGAATCGTTACAAACACGGTCGGTTGCGCCCTCCTGCTGGGAAGTCGCACAGCAGCTCAATCGCCGGAACAGTGGAGCGGACTAAGGACTCAAACTCGTCAGCGGAATCGCGTGAGGTAACGAAATGAAGACCACCGACTTTGCAACGACTTTTGAGCGGTTGACGGGTTTCCGTCCCATGCCGTGGCAGGAAGCCCTCTTTCGTGACTGGTTCTCGCGAGGTAAAATTCCGGCCTCTTGTGACCTTCCGACGGGCCTGGGCAAGACCAGCGTAATGGCCATCTGGCTCATTGCGTTGGCGAGCGGAGTTGGCCGACTGCCCCGACGTCTGGTCTACGTGGTGAACCGCCGCACCGTCGTGGACCAGGCAACGCGGGAAGCGGAAAAGCTG
>CAYVOE010000224.1:0-8354 GCA_964452795.1 uncultured Nitrospiraceae bacterium | reverse complement strand
TGTGGTAGGACTACAGGCTTAGGTCAAAGGCTCACGTGAGATTGCCGCGTCGCTTCTGTCCAGGCGCCAACCGACTGCATGGGCGTAACCGATGTATCCACCATCCTTGTATAGACTTACACATAGTGCCCGCTCCTCGCAATGACGGGATGTTGTCTCACATGAGCCCTTTCTGCGCAGTCCCCCCGGTCCTGCGATCGGTGGGCCGTCTCACATGAGGCCGTCGAAGGCGGTCCTCGCCGATCTACGTGGGGCAGGCCGACGACGATGGGCAACGGGCGGGAGTGGATGCCGCCCGCGACCCCGCGATGCCCTACATCCGCACGCCTACAGGTTCAGCACGGCGTAGTAGAGCCCCCGCACCACCTCGGCCATGCGGGCGTAGTCGAGGGTTTCGGGGGTGTCGGTGGCCTTAGGGTAGTGGGGGTTGCGGTAGAAGGACGTATCGGTGACCATGACGGCGGTCCAGCCCTGGTTCCAGTAGTTCAACTGGTCCGAGAGGCCGGCCCCGACGAGGCGCGGCGCGCTCAGGGCCTCGACGCCCACCCGCGACCCCATGCGCATGGCCTCGGCCACGCGGGCCGTGAGGGCGGCGTCGGTGGAGCGTCCCACCACGGCGATGAAGTTCCCCGCCGACGGGATGGGCGCACGGGTCAGGAGCGAAGGGGTTTTCTGCGACCCCGGCTGGTCCGAGAAAAAACCGAGCATCTCGAGGCTGATCATGCCGCGCACGGGCACGCCCTGGCGTTTGAGCGCCGAAGCGTGGATGTTGCTCCCCATGGTGGGCTTGTTGAAGTGGGGCGGCTCCTCGAGGGAGTAGGCGACGAACTCGATGGCGTAAGGCAGCTTCGGCCGGTGGTGCGCCACCAGCCGCGCCAGTTCCAGCAGCCCCGCCACACCGCTCGCGTTGTCGTCGGCGCCCGGACCCGAGCCCGCCACGTCGTAGTGGGCCCCGATGACGAAGCGCGGACCCGATTCGGCCCCGTACCGGACCAGGACGTTCTTGTAGGGCAATCCCCCGGCATCGAAGCGCTGCTCGTACACGGGGTAGCCCATCTCGGCGAAGCGGTCGGCGATGTAGGCCGCGGCCCGGTCGAGCGACTCGACGTTGGCGGCGTTTCGCGGCGGCGCGATGCCCGTCAAGGCACGCACGTGCCCCTCGAGGGCCCGGGGGCTCACCTCGACCGGATAACCCGGCTGCACTTTGGGGGCCGAAGCCGTCGGCGGGACGACGGGGGTGGTGACGCACGCCGCCAGGCCGAGCGTCAGGACGACGAGATACCGACCGGGACGGAACAGGGCGCGAATACGATCCATGGGTTCGACTTCCTTCTGGTTCGGGGAAATCCACCGGCGAAGCACTACTGTGTCACAGATCGAACCGTGTTTGCACCCGGAGCCCCGCAAAATATCGGCGCCGGGGCCGTTGTTTCCTCGAGGAGAGGCGGCGGAACGAAGGCTCGGCCGTTGGCGCGGCCGGGCCGGGGCGTGTAACATAGGCGCCGTGCGCGCCCTTTCGCGCGCCCGACCCTCGAAAAGGCGTGGGAGCACCATGGAACCTTCCAAACAGCGCAACCTCCTGGCGGCCGCGGACTGCGAAGTCCGCTTCGACAACCTCACCCGGCAGCTCTATGCCACCGACGCCTCCGTGTACCAGATCGAGCCCGTGGCGGTGGCCTTTCCGCGGTCGGCGGAACAGGCCGCGTCGGTGATGCGGGCCGCGGCCGAGGCGGACGTGCCGGTGATTCCGCGGGGCGCGGGCACGGGCCTGGCGGGCGGCGCCGTGGGCGCCGGACTGGTCGTCGATTACTCGCGATACAACCGCCGGATCTACGATTTCGATCCCGAGAAACGCACGGTCCGCGTCGAGCCGGGGGTGGTCCTGGACCAGCTCAACGCCTTCTTGAAACCCCACAACCTGTGGTTCGGGCCCGACGTGGCCACCAGTTCCCGTGCCACCCTGGGCGGCATGATCGCCAACAACTCTTCGGGTGCCCGCGTGCCGCGCTACGGCCTCACGGCGGATCACGTCCGGTCTCTCGAGGTGATCCTGCCCGACGGCCGCATCGCCGCCGTGGGCGAGGGCCTCGACCCCCTGCCGGATCTGCGGCGGCGCATCGACGAAGCCGTGCGGCAGCGTGAGGCGGCCATCCGCGAACGCCTTCCCGAAGGGTTGCTGAAGCGCTGGCCGGGCTACGCCGTGGACGACTACCTCGCGAAGCCGGGCAACCTCGTAAAGCTGATCTCGGGGAGCGAAGGCACGCTGGCGAGCATCTTCTCGGCCGAGCTCGACGTGGTTCCCATCCCCGAGCGGCGGGGCCTGGGTCTCCTCTTCTTCGCGTCGGTGGCGGAGGCCATGGAGGCCACGGTCGAGCTGCTCGATTTGGAACCCGTGGCCGTCGAGCACATCGACCGGGTGCTCTTCGACCAGACCTGCGGTCAGCTCGCCTTTGCGCCGGCCCGGGCCCTGCTGCGGCTCGATGAAGAGCCCTGCGAGGCCATTCTGTTGGTCGAATTCTTTGACGATTTCGAAGACAAGCTGGCCGAGCTGGCCCGGCGCAACCTGGGCCTGCGCAAACTGATCTGCGACGCGGCCGAACAGCAGAACCTGGTGTGGTACCTGCGCAAGGCGGGCCTGACCCTCCTGACGGGGTGCAAGGGCGACGCCAAACCCGCCCCCGGCATCGAGGACGTGGCCGTGCAGCCCCACCAGCTCCCGGAGTACGTGGCCGAGCTCACGGCCATCTTCAACCGGCTCGGGCTGCGGGGCTCCTTCTACGGCCACGCCGCGTCGGGCCTGCTCCACGTGCGGCCCGTGCTCGATCTCCACAGCGCCGAAGACATCGCCAGGTACCGACAGGTGGCCGAGGACGTCTCGGCCCTGACCCGGCGCTTCAAAGGCTCCCTCGCCGCCGAGCACGGCGTGGGCATCGCCCGCACCGAGTTCCTCAAGGACCATCTCGGCCCCGAGCTCATCGACCTGATGGGCGAGGTAAAGGCCGCCTTCGACCCCGAGAACCGTATGAATCCCGGGAAGATCGTCGACGACGGCCGGTTCCGATTCGATACGAACCTGCGCTGGGGCGCCGACTACCGCATCGAGCTTCCCTTCGAGCCCGTCCTGCGCTTCGCCGCCAAGGACAAGTCTTTCGTGGCCAACCTCGAGCAGTGCAACGGCTGCGGCGGGTGTCGGAAAGACGCGCCCACCATGTGCCCCACCTTCGTCGCCACGGGCGAGGAGATCATGTCGACCCGCGGCCGGGCCAACACGATCCGGGCCGTCCTCGACGGACGCCTCGACGGGACGCCCTACCCCCTGGCGCTCGAGGAGCTGGACGCTGCCCTGAGCAACTGCCTGTCCTGCAAGGCCTGCAAGACCGAGTGTCCGAGCAACGTGGACATGGCGCTCCTCAAGGCGGAACTCCTCCACGCCAAACACAAGAAACACGGCCTCGAACTGCGCGAACACCTGCTGTACGACGTGGACCGCCTGGGCCGGATGGCCTCCCTGGCTCCCGGGCTCGCCAACGCGGTCATGGAGTGGCAGTGGGTGCGGGCCTTCATGGACAAGAAGCTCGGCATCTCGTCCCGGCGGCCCCTTCCCCTGTTCGCCAGGGAGCGGTTCGACCGCTGGTTTCGCCGGCGGCGCAACGGTCGCGCCGGGAGCCGCGGCCGCGTGATCCTGTGGGACGACACCTTCGTGCGCTACTACGAACCCCACGTGGGCCGCGCCGCCGTGGCCGTGCTGGAAGCCGCGGGGTATGAAGTGGCCCTGGCGGAAGGACGCGCCTGCTGCGGGCGACCGGCCTTCAGCGGCGGACGCCTCGACCTTGCCCGGCGCCTGGGTCGGCACAACGTGGAGCTTTTCAGGCGGCTCGGCGGTGACGAACCCATCCTCTTCCTCGAGCCGTCGTGCTACTCCATGGTCGTGGAAGACTATAGGGAACTGGGGCTGGAGGGCTGCGAAAACCTCGCGAAACGGTGCGTGCTTTTCGAGCAATTCATCTACGACCTGCTCGAGCGCGAACCGGATGCATTGGCGTTCCAGCCGGGCTACCACTGGGTGGCCATCCACGGGCACTGCCACGCCAAGGCCCTTACCGACGTGGGCGTGCAGGCCCGCCTGGCCCGGCGCCTCCCCAACAGCACGGTCCAGATGCTCGAGACCGGCTGCTGCGGCATGGCCGGGGCCTTCGGCGCCCTCAGCGCCAAGTACGACCTGTCGGTGAAGGTGGCCCAGCCCCTGGTGGAGCAGATCCATCGGCTCGCCCCCGGCACCCACGTGGTGGCTTCCGGAACCAGTTGCCGCCATCAGATCGACCACCTGACGGAGGTTCACCCCATCCACATGGCCGAGCTCCTCGCCGAAGCCCTGGCCCGCAACTGACAGGGACTAAGGGCGGGAAAGGCCGAGGGCTTCCCGCGCGGCGGCGGCGAATTCCTTGCGGGAGAGCTTCGTCCCCGGGCGTTCCAGGGCATCGGGCCACGGCAAGAAGGCCGCCGGAACCTTGAAACGGGGCAGGCGCTCACCCAGGGCGTTCGCGAAGGCCGCCGACGCGAACGGGATCTCCGGCCGGGTCTTGACGAAGGCCACGGGCCGGCAGCCGAACTCCGCGTCTTCTACGGGAACGACCAGGGCCTGCTCGACCTCGTCGAGGCGGCACAGCTCGCGCTCGATCTCCTCGGGCTGTACGTTCTCTCCGCCGGATATGAACATGTTGTCGCGCCGTCCCGTCACGGTGAGCCGCCCGTCCGCGGTGAGGCGGCCCAGGTCGCCGGTGCGGAATTCCCCGGCCGAGGTGAAGGGCCGCGCAATGCGGTCGCCGTCGAGATAGCCCAGGAACACCGTGGGCCCTTGAACCGTGATCTCGCCCTCGGGAGAGATGCGCACGGACCCCGGCACCAGGGGGCGCACCGCGCGCAGGTCCGCCGCCGTGGAGTCATGGATGTTTGAAGTGGCGATTTGCGACGCCGTCTCGGTCATCCCGTAAGACGTGCGGATGGGCAGCCTGCGTTCGAGGGCCCGTTCCAGCAGCGGCTCGGGAAACCCGCTGCCCCCCAGGAGGATCGCCTTGAGCCCTTCCCGGGCCCGCTCGCCTTCCGGGCCCGCCAGGAGCCGGTGGAGCTGCGTGGAGACCAGGGACGCGTGGGTGATGCGCTGCGCGACGAGGCTGTCTTCAAGGGACGCGTCGGGCCGCGGGATGACGACGGTTCCGCCCGCGAGCAGGCACCGGAACAGGATGCCCAGCCCCGACACGTGGTATAGGGGCAGCGACAAGAGCCAGCGGTCGCCCGGGGCCACGGCGAGGTTGCGGTTCGAGGCCTCGGCATTGGCGCAGAGGTTGCCGTAGGCCAGGAGGGCGGCCTTGGGAGAACCCGCGCTGCCCGAGGTGAACACGGCGACCGCGGGTCGACGCCGGTCGATGAGCGCGGGGCCCTTGGACCCGGCGCCGGCTTCGAAAAAACGGCGCAGGGGCACGGTGCGAAGGCCCGACGGCGGAGTCCCGTCCTCCGACATGGCCAGCATCCTGCACCCGGCCCGGCGCACGTGGTCGACCACGGCGGATTCGGGCAGGCGCGTGCTCAGAGGACAGGCCACCACCCCCGCGCGGAAGCAGCCCATGAGCAGGAAGACGTAGCGGGCGGAGGCCGGTCCCCAAAGGGCCAGCCGGTCGCCCGGACGCAGGCCCTCTTGTCGCAGTCCGGCCACGGCCGCCGAGACCGCCGCGTCGTATTCGCGAAAAGACCATACCCTCCCCCCGGCGACCAGGGCAGGCGCGTCGCCGTAGCGTCGGGCCGCGTCGGCCAGCGGGGAGGCCGTTTCAGGCATGGGACAGTGTCATGAGCCGGGTGTCGTCGAATTTTCCGGCATACGAATCGAGGAGCGCGAGGTCCCAGGTGTGCGAGCGCAACGGCGGCCGCTCTTCGAGGATGTCGCCGGCGAGCCATTCGTAGGTGTCGAAGCCGGGATACGCGTTTTCCGGCGCGAGGGCGGCGGCGAGCTCGGCGAGGGCGATGAGGCCGAAACCGCTTTCGAAGCACGAGCTGAATACGGGCACAAGCCCCAGCGACCGCGCCCGCCGCGCGAAACGTGCCGCCCGTTCCAGGCCCAGCACGGTGGGCTTGAGGATGAGGGCCTTGAGCCCGGTCCAGGGCGCGAGGCGCTCGGGGTCGACGCCCCGAAGCGATTCGTCGAGCGCCACCGATACGGGGGCCGTCGCGGTGTACTCCTTCAACCGCGCCGGCTCGTCGAGAGGCTCCTCGATGTAGTCGAAATGGCATTCGAAGCAGTCGCGCACGAATTGCACGGCCTGTCCGAAGGCCCAGGCGCGGTTGGTGTCGAGGCGCAGCCGGATCTCGGGCCCGAGGAAGTCGGACAGCCATTGGGTGGTGTGCACGTCGTCCGCCAGCGGGTAGCGCCCGACCTTGAGCTTGACGGCGCCGTAGCCGTCGCGCTTGAGGTTTTCGGCCTTCTTGCGGATCTCGCCGAGGTTGCCGTTGAGCAGCCCCGCCACCTCGACTTTGTCGGGGGCCTCGGGATTCAGAAGTCGCCGCAGCGACAGGCCTTGCGTCGCTGCGAGGAGGTTCAATACCGCCAGCTCGAAGCCGAAGCGCACCGAGCCCGCCGCCGCGCGCGAAGCGAAGAGGCCTTCAAACGCGCCGTCCAGGGCCGCCGCGTCTTGAGGGATCTCCTGTCCTTCCAGCGACTCGGCCAGGGCCGTCGCCTGACCGACGGCGTCGTCGAAGGTTTCCAGGCTGTACCCCGGCAAGGGGGCAATCTCGCCGCAGCCCACGGCGCCGCCCTCGCCGGTGACGCGCACCACCAGGCCCGATCGGGCCACCAAATCCCGGTTGGCTACGTGCAGGGTTTCGACGAAAGGCAGGGAGTAACGCAGCAGTTCCACACGTTCGATAATCATGGCTGGCATGACCCTCCTGAGTTGATCAAGCAATCCACCCGAGAGAGAACAATAAGCTGAACAAGAGCAGCAGCTTGCCGGTCCGCGCCAGAGCTCCGTTGAGCGCGGATCCTTCGGTGCGCGTCAGGACGGTCCGGACCGCCGGAACCGCCATCCCCAGGGCCAGCACCGACACCAATACGGGGCCGTGTTCCTCGGTGCCCCGCCACAGCAGCACCGGCACGACCGCACACGCCCCCAGCAAGCATACCACGTATTCGATTCGGGCGAACTTTCGGCCGAATCGGACCGCCAGGGTCTTTTTGCCGGCGGCCCGGTCGGTGTCGATGTCGCGCAGGTTGTTGACCGTCAGGATGGCCACCGAAAGCAGCCCCGGCGCCAGTCACGCCACCACCGGCGGCCACCCAAGTTCCTGCGCCTGGACGTAGTAGGTGCCGCCCACGGCCACGGGACCGAAAAACACCAGCACGAACAGGTCGGCCACGCCGATGTAGCCCAGGGGCCAGGGACCCGCCGTGTAGAGAATGCCGCACAAAATGGATACGACGCCGATGGCCACGAGGGGCCAGCCGCCGCGATATACCAGATAGGCGCCGGGCACGAGGGTGAGCAGAAACACCAACGCCGTGGCGCGCTTCATGGTCCGGGGCGACACGAGGCCCGATTGCGTGGCCCGCACGGGCCCTATCCGCGCCTCCGTGTCGGCCCCTTTCACGAAGTCGCTGTAGTCGTTGGCGTAGTTGGTCCCCACCTGGATCAGGAGGGCTCCCAGCAGGGCGCACAGGGCCGAGGGCGCGTGCAGCGCCCCGTCGGCCAGGGCCATGGCCGTTCCCATAACGACCGGCGCCGCCGACGCCCACAGCGTCTTGGGCCGCGCCGCCTCCCACCACACCCGCACACCCGTATCCTTGTCAGCTGCCCGCAACCCGCCGTCCACCCTCCGATTCCCGAAAGGCCCGCCTGTCCGGCGTCGCCGTTTCCTCATTGATCGTCATTTTGCCGCCAAAAGTTCCCCGCCCCCGACGAAGCGCCCTTACGGAAGGCGCGGGAACTTCGAGAAATCGGGCGGCCGCTTCTCGTTGAAGGCATTCCGGCCCTCCTGGCCTTCCTCCGTCATGTAAAACAGCATGGTGGCGTTGCCGGCCAGTTCCTGGAGGCCCGCCTGGCCGTCGCAGTCGGCGTTGAGCGCCGCCTTGAGGCAGCGGATGGCGATGGGGCTGTTGGCCAGGATCTCGCGGCACCAGCGAAGGGTCTCCTCCTCGAGCTTCTCCAAGGGCACCACGGCGTTCACCAGCCCCATGTCGAGGGCCTGCTGGGCGTTGTACTTGCGGCACAGGTACCAGATCTCCCGCGCCTTCTTCTGCCCCACCACCCGGGCCATGTAGGCCGCGCCGTATCCCCCGTCAAACGAGCCCACCCGCGGCCCCGTCTGGC
>CAYVOE010000223.1:0-8391 GCA_964452795.1 uncultured Nitrospiraceae bacterium | reverse complement strand
AGGTGTGGGCGCAGCCGAAGGTTGTTCCTCCGTTGTTCTGTACCCCCACAGGAGTTCGCTCCTCGCAATGACGGGTAGGGGCAAGCCCGCAGCCCAGCCCAACGCAGTCCTCGTAGTCCTGCGACGGGTGGGGCGGTCGCCGGTGGCGGAACAGTTCCGCCCTATGGTTAACCTGCATCGCTATGTATGTATCCCCTTCAGGGAAAAACAACGGTGGCAGGTGGCGGTCCTAATCCCAAGGTGGCGCTCGCTGCCGCTCGCTGACCCTGGGCTAACGTATGCATCCCCTTCGGGGAATTTCCCTCATGGGCAAACGGCGCCCCGGGTTCCGTCCCCGCGACTCCCTGCTCCTCCCCCGTCACTCCAGCCAGTTGGCCTGCGGGGCGAGGGCGTCGTGGGCGTGGAGCCAGTGGTACAGGTAGGCGTCCGCCAGGAACCACAGCACCATGGGCTCCCGTCCGGGGTACCGGTCGAACTCGCCGTCGGCGAACATGCGGCCGTCGTCGTGGCGGGCCTGCATCTCCTCGATGCGCGCCGCGCGCAGCCGCATCCACGATGCCGCCTTATGCGGCAGGCCGCGGTCGTACCCGCACCGGTGGGCCGCCGTATCCATGAGGTAGAACGTCGCGAATCGGTGGACGCTCCAGTCGGTGCCCTGAGGATAGTACTGCTCCGGCCGACCGGGGATGTACATCGTCCCGCCGGGCGCCTTATACGGCGGCGACGCGAACTCCAGCGTGACCATGGCGCGGTAGGCCACGTCGAAGTTGTAGTCGGCGGCCTCGGGCGCGGGAATCCCCGCCAGCGAACACAGCAGGGTCGCCCGGTGGCTCAGCCCGACGCAGGTCATGTAGTCGTTGTGGACGATGTTGTGGTTGATGACGACGCCGTCTTCGCGGGCGTTGTAGCCCTCGAGCCAGTCCTTCGGCGTCCGCCCGTCGACGGTAATGTCCGTGCGCTCCGTGTCCGACGGCCGGGCGTAGGCGCTGATCATCAGCTCGCTGCACACCTCTTTCCACTGCGACACGTGCGGATGCTCGGGCAGCATGGTCACGGCCAGGGCCAATACCATCGAGTTCCACGCGTTCTCCTCGGCCTTGGTGTCGCCGCCCTCGCCGTTCCAGTACGGCACCTGGTAATCCGGACGAATGAACCGGTCGGCTTCATAGACCACCATGCGCCGCACCGCGTCGCGGGCCTCGTCGTCGAGGTCCTCCCACAGGAGCCAGCCCGCGCCGCCCGCCAGCCCCGCCCAGAGCGAAGACTGCCAATGGTCGCCCCAGCGCCCGTCCGGGACGGCCTTGTGCACCGTCGCCACGCCCTTCACCAGCTTGACGGTCCGGTCCAGGGCCTCCTCGCGCGACACGCCCACCCGCGCCTCGTCGAAGAGCCCCGTCTTCAGCACCACCGCCAATCCCCAGGCCGCGCTTGCCGGAGGACGGATGTGGTGCTCCTGGTTCTCGTTGGGAATGCGATAGAGGCTCCGATCCGTGTCCTCGTCAAAAGTCTCTTCCGCCCAGGCAAGGCCGTATCGGGCGGCATTGAGGAGGACGCGGCCGCCGGCCTCGAGGTCGGCGTCTGAATTCACTTGACCGTCAAACCGTTCCCACGCCACACCGCGGACCGCGGTCGGGTCCGCAGCCGCGCCCATGGCCAACAGCATCGCCCATGCCCCGATCAATCCGTGCTTCATTTGTCCCTCCCCGTCGCCGTTCCTCAACGCAACGTCCAATACGCCAAGCCGCGCCAGGCTTATCTTCCGGCAGCCGCACCGGCCTTGCGCCGCAGCACGTCGGCCAGGCCCGCCCGCGCGTCGGGGTCGTCGGGAGCGGCCGCCACGGCGGCGCGATAGGCCGCCTCCGCCTCGTCCAGCCGGCCCGCCCGGGCATGGGCCTCGCCCAGCCCCTGGAGCACGTCCGGGTCGTTCGGATTGAGCCGGAGCGCCCGAGCCAGGGCCCGCGCCGCGTCGTCCGGCCGGTTCAACTTCAGCAGCGCCTCGCCCAGGGCCTGGTACGCCAGGGCCGACCTCGGGTCGATGCGGAGCGCCGCCTCGTACTCCGTCACGGCGCCGGCCGGGTCGCCCTTCTTCATCCGCACCAGTCCCCGGTTGATCCGGGCGGCCGCATTGTTCGGGTTCAGCTCGAGCGCCTTTTCATAGGCCGCCAGCGCGCCGTCGAGATCGCCCGCGTCCTCCAGCGGAAAGGCCAGGCCCAGGTAGCCGTCGGGGTCGCGGGGCACGGCCGCGATATAGCGCCGATACGCCGCCGCCGACCCGTTGAGGTCTCCCGCCTCGTAGAGGAGCTGTCCCAGGTTGTAGTGGGCCTTGGGGCTCTCGGCGCAGACCTCGAGCAGACCTCGGTAGGCCGCGATGGCGTCCGACAGCCGCCCTGCGGCGTACAAGGCGTTGCCCAGCCCGCCGCGCGCCTCCACCAGCCTCGGATCGAGCTCCACCGCCTTCGAGAAGGCCTCGATGGCCGGCTCCACCCGATTCGACGCGGCGAGCGCCGTACCCAGGGCGGCCCAGCCTTCCGCATCGCGGGGATTGATCTCGAGGGCCTTCTCCAGCAGCGCCACGGCCCGCGGCGAAGCGGCGTTGCGAAAGGCCGCGGCCGTGGACTGGGCCAGAAGCATGGCGAGCGTCTCGCGCCGGTCGAGCGCGCGAAAACGATCCGGACCCGCGCACGGGTAAGGCAGGTAATCCTTCAGATAATCCAGGTTCGGATGAACGGCGCCGCCGTCCGTGGTCTCGGCGTAGGGGCCGTCGCCGTAAGCCACCAGGGCATGGCCCGGCCCCGTCACCACGCGCAACGGCAGGCCCAGCCGTTCCCCGAGGGCCACGTAGAGCACGCTCAACCCCAGGCAGTTCCACTGACGGCCGTCGATGACCTCGTCCAGGCCCACGTACACGTCGGCGGGCACCTCGTCCCGGTTCCCATACCCCTTGCGCCGATACAGGTACTCCGCCAGGACGCGCAACCGGGCTTCGGGCGTCTCCGCGGACCGCAGGGCCGGGGCCACTTCCCGCGCCATGGCGTCCAGGCGAAGCAGGTAGGCGGGGACGTCCACCTCGGGACGGAACTCCCGCGCGATCGCCAGCGCCGACGCGCCCAGACCGTAGGACTCGGGCTCCTTCACCAGAGCGTCCAGGGTCGGCGGAGCGTCGGACGCCGCCCACGCGAAGAACAGGGAGACGAAAGCGGGCCATGCGTTCATAGGACGGTTCTCCCGGTAACGGATGCTTTCCCATCCTACATCACGCCGCCCCGCTCGTCCCAATCTCCGCGCGAATGCGGGAGACTCGCCGCCGACACAAAAAACCGCCGGGAACCCGAAGCGTCGGCCGTCGCGCGCATGAACCGCTCGCGCCACGGCTTCGACCCCGAGTTCCCGGCAGACCGGGTGCGGATTGTTACAGTCCGTATTCGGCGGGTATGACGCCCCCGCCGTGGGCCGCCAGGTAGTGATCCACCAGGTTGCCGTCGAGGCCGGCGTACTCGTCCAGGCCGGACTTGATGACGTCCAGCCAGGGCAGCTCGAGCTCGGGCACCTCGAGCGTCCTGGCGGCCAGGGCCTCTTCGATAATGGTCAGGGCTTCGCGGGCCGCCGCGTGGGCGCGGGCGGCGTAGCCGTCGGCCGACACGATGGCCTGGGCGATGCGAATCACCGATGCGGGAGCCAGCACCAGGGCCTCGGCGCTGCGGTGAATGTCGGACTCCGCCAGAAGGTCTCGCAGCATCCTTGCCTGGCCGGCCTCGAGGGCCGTGTTCATCAGCTTGCAGTCGTACCAGAGCTGCTCGAGCATCACCTCGGGCGTGTACCCCCCGAAGAGTTGGGCGTAGGGAACCGACTCGTTGCTCCACAGGTCGCAGGCGCACATGGCCACGTTGCCGATGAGGCTCGAGTGGGCGCAGGCGGCCGACTTGCCTTCCATGGCGATGGGAATGCCCGCGATGGCCTTCAAATAGGGGCCTTCATAGGCGCAGTCCTTGTCCGGTCCCTTCGCGCCGCATTCCACCGCCACCAGGGATCGGGCCGCGCCCACGGCGCGCACCACCGCCGCGAACACACCGGGCACCATGCGCTTCCGCGCAAGCTGCATGGCCGTGTTGGCGAATCCGCAGGCCGCATCGCCCCCCGCCACCTTGCCGTGCTTCTCCGATATCCCCACGATCCGCTTCCACAGGAACTCCATGTCGTTCGACGCCAGCACGCCCAGCGCGAACACCATCGACCCGGGGTCGCACTGGAGGATGGCGCCGTCGCACACCTCTTTCCCCCCCGTGCTCTCGATGGACAGGATGTCCGAATACGGCGCGCAGCGCTCGAAGGTCTCCAGGACAAGGTCGGTCTCGGCGCTGGTGCGGTTGCGCGGCGGCCGCACCCGGTCGCGGATGTCGGCCACCGTGGTGCGCAGGGCCGAGCGCACCCCCCGGGCCTCATAATCTTCCATGACCTCGCGGGTGGCCCGGATCACCGCCTCGCCCCAGGTCGGCTCCAGCGTGAGCTCGAAGACCAGCTCGATCTCGATCACCAGTTGCTCGATGCCCAGGTCCACCGCCCGCTGGAGGGCCCCCGTCGCCATGCGCCGGTACAGGTCCACCACGTCGTCCAGGGTGTTCTTGCTGACCTCCGTGCCGTGGGGCAGGATGTAGTTGATCTCGGGAACGGTGCGCCCTCCGCCGGCCACGATGTGGGGCGTGATCCGCACGGGATTCGGGGCCACACCGAAGATGAGGTCGTCCGGGTTGGAGATGGCGAGCGATCGGAACGTGCGCATGAGAAGTATCCCCCTGTGTCGGGCGGCGGGCCGCCCAACGTCACATCACATCACATCACACCGCCGCCATTATCCCATAACAAAGCCCCCCTGTCAACACGCATCCAACCCCACGGTGGCGTCTCGGAGCGGACGGCGGTATAATTGAGGCGAGTTGAAGCCCGCACCTCTCTCGGCGGCCCGTCCCCCTTTCCGCCGCCTCACGTGACCCTCCAGTCGAAGGAGAACCCGCAAATGCGTCGTAGCATTGTGTTTACGTTGATTGCCCTGTTCCTGTCGCCCGTCCTGATGGGCTGCACCATCGAGAAAGACACTTCCGAAGCGGTGAACATCCCGGAAGACGACCCGGTCATTCGGATCGAAACCGACGACCGGCCGTCTGTGGACGTGGACATCAACGAGGAAGGCCCCTTCGAGCGCCTCGGCGCCACGATGGACAAGGGCGCTCGCCGGCTCGACGAGAAGCTGGAAAAGGGCGCCGGAAAGCTGGGCGAAGCGATGCAGGAGGCGGGCCGGGACCTTCAGGAGAAGTCCGAGCGGGCTCAGGCGGAACGCCGGGGAGCCCCGTCGGTCGAGGTGGACGTGGACGTCCAGCGGTAAGTTGATTTTTCCCGATGCTCCGGCCGCTTCGACCGCCCCGTTAGCGGCGGCGCCGGAAGCGTCGCTCCGGGCGATACCGCCCCATACACCCTCATCAGGAGACACCCCATGTCGTTTGTTAAACGATGGATTTTCCTTACGCTCGGCTCGCTGGCCCTGCGGATGATCACCGCGGGAGCGCGTCGCGGCGCGCGGCGTCTGATGTAGACGTTCGCGGACAGGATTCGAAGGCCAGGGCCCGGCCTCGTGTCGGGCCCTTCGCTTTTTAGGAGGAGGACGCCGGGGCGCGGCGGCGGAAGCAGGTCACGAGGGTGCACACTTCGCAGCCGTGGGCGCGGGGTTGGGCGTGGGGACCGAGGCCGATGACGCCGCTGACGGATTTTACGGGGCGCATCAGGGCGGATTCGCTCAGGGTGATGCCGAGGAACGCCGGCGGCAGCAGGCCGAAGACCTTGTGCTGTTCGGAGACATGCCAGCCGCAGTATCCGGGGCCGTAGGATCGGGTGGCGCCCCAGTCCAGGGCGGTAGCCACGTCGATCAACCGGTCTTCGACGGCATCGACGGCCCGCTCGGCCGCCACGGACCCCAGGGCATCGGCGATGCACCATTTCATGGGATCTTCGGCCAGGAGTTCGCGTGCCCATACGTCAAAGGCCGCTCCCGCCGTGGTGGCGAACACCGCCATGGCCTCGGAACCTGCCAGAAGTCCGGCGATGAGGTCCCCCGTCTCGAACGCGACACCCCGAAGCACAATCCCTTGTTCCGACAGGGCCGTCTCCTCCGGCGGCACCACCAGGAAACCGGCCTGGACATTCAGGCGCTGGGGGGCTTCCTCGAGGACTTCCTCGACGAGAGGTGGAACGACTTCCGGCACCTCGTCGTCGTAGCCGAGGGCCCGATATACGCGCTCGGGAGTGAGGTTGAGCTCGCTCGCGGCCAGGCGAAACCGCGAAATCTCGCGGAGTTCGGGGATGGCCCGGGCTTCGGGTGGGTAAGAAATCATGATCCGGCTTTCACCGCCCTTCTCGAATGCAAAGGGGGGACGGCACACGCGGCGCCGTCCCCCGCTGCATGCTTACGCCGCCACGGTGGCGAGATAGTCCAGCGCACCCTGGGGATCGGGGGAATAGGCGTCTGCGCCGATCTTCTTGGCGAATTCGGCGGTCAGCGGGGCCCCTCCCACGATGACCTTGGTGTCGGGCATCTTCTCCTTGATGAGCGTCACCGTCTTTTCCATGTTCACCATGGTGGTGGTCAGCAGGGCGCTGAGGCCGACCGCACAGCCCGGGTTCTGCTGGACGGCTTCGAGGAATTTCTCCGCCGTCACGTCGACCCCGAGATCCACCACCTTCCAACCGCCGCCTTCCATGACCATGGCGACGAGGTTCTTGCCGATGTCGTGCAGGTCGCCCTGAACGGTCCCGATGACAAAGGTGCCCTGGTGCTGAGCCTCCCCCGACTCGAAATAGGGCTTGAGGTGCTTCATGGCGGCCGTCATGGCCTTGGCGGCCATGAGCAGGTCCGGCACGAAGACCTTGTGCTCCGAATACTTGCGTCCGATGTTCCCCATGCCGACGATGAGAGCCTCGCGCAGGACGCGGCTGGCCGAGATCCCCTGCTCCAGGGCCTTCGCGGTAAGCTCGTCGGCGCCGTCCTGATCCCGCAAATCGGGGGGATAGGTCGATGCGGCGTTCACCTTGCCCCGCTCGATGCACGTCGCGAGTTGCTTGAGAATGTCCTCCATACTGGCTCCCTTCCTTTCGTTGCTTCCGTGGGTGATTGCCCAACGCTCCGGTTCATCAGCCACCCGGTCAGTACGTCCCCAATTCGAGCCCTCGCTCGACGAAATACCGGTAACTCTCGTACTCCACCTGGTCGGGAATCGAGTGGTCGGAATGGAGCACGTAGCCATGCCGCCCTTTGACCACCGGTACCTTTTTCGAGAGTTCCCCCTCGATTTCAGCCTTATTATTATTATACAGCACGCGCACATCAATTCCACCCATGAACGACAGCGCGTCGCCGTAGTCCCGGTAAAGCCGCAGCAGATCCATGCCCGCCTTGACCTCAATCACCTGGAGGCAGTCGATGCCGGCCTCGATCATCCCCGGCAGCAACGGTTCCACGTAGCCGCAGGAGTGCATGATCACGGGCAGGCCCCGGCCGTGGGCATAGGCGATGGACCGGGCGTGGGCGGGAAAGATGAACTCCCGATACATGTCCGGCGACATGAAGGGGTGCTGTTTGAAGCCCATGTCCTCGTAAAACCAGATCCCGTCGGGCAGGCCCTCCCGCTCAAAGAGGATTTCCATGAGGTCCAGCATCAGGTCCGCATAGGTCCGGACCATGTCGTGGACCCAGTCCGGGTCGGTGAGCATCCCCGTGAGCAGGTGCTCGTGGCCGCACACGGGGTGGAGCATCTCGAAGACGTTGACCCCGGACCACGCGAAAAATCGGTCTCGGGCACGGGCCCGGTCCCGGGCTTGCCGGTAGGCCTCGAAATCAATGCGCCGCGGATCGGGCGTCAGGTGCGGCTTGATGTGCCCCTCCCAGGCCGCACGGTCCTGCACGAGGAAATCCACGTGCTCGGGCGTGGTGTCGTGGAGCTTGTGGCGGCGCAGGAGGGCGCCGTTGCCGTCGCGCACCAGGACGGTCTCGTCGGTTTCCTCCACGATCTCGGGCTCGAAATCCAGGCGGGCCACGGTGTTGAAAGGCCAGCACAACTGGAGGTCGAATCCGAAATGGTCTTCCAACGAGGTATCGGCGTCGATGTGACCCTGATCGCACCATTTCCGATGGGTGTCGCCCCAGAAATGCTCGTACAGGCCGATGCGATCCACCGGCTTCCGCCGCAGAATGTTGCCGATGCGCTCTCTGCCCGTCAGGGTCATGGTGTTACGACCTAGTACTTCGGTTCGCCGCCCACATGGAGGATTTCCCGCTTGAGATCCAGGTACGTCCGGTAATTGTCGAAGGACACGTCGGTGGGCACGCGGTGGTCCACCGTGGGGATA
>CAYVOE010000222.1:0-8394 GCA_964452795.1 uncultured Nitrospiraceae bacterium | reverse complement strand
TCCCGTAGGGATTTCCACGGAGGGCCGCTCCTCGCAATGACGGGTGGGGGCAGGCCCACCGCCCCGTGCAGCGCAGCCCTCGTAGTCGTGCGACGGGGAGGGGCATGGCTCAGGAGTCCGTCCAGCACAGTCCTCGCAGCCCTGCGATCTACTCCTCCACGGCTTTCCGCATGACGGCGACAAGCTGGGCCATGGCGTAGGGCTTCTGAATAAACCCCGCCAGGCTCTTGCCGACGAACCGGTGGGTGGCGTCCTGTTCGCTGAATCCGCTCGTCAGCACCACGCGGACGTCGGGCCGGATGCGGCGCAAGGCCCGGAAGGCCTCCTCCCCGTCCATCCGAGGCATGGTCATGTCGAGCAGCACGGCGCACACGGAGTCGGCGTGTTCGCGAAACACCTCGACGGCCTCGACCCCGTCCGAGGCGGCGAGGACCGTGAAGCCTGCCCGTTCGAGCATGCGCTGGGCCAGCCTGCGAACGGCCTCCTCGTCGTCCACCACGAGCACGGTTCCCTTGCTTCGTCCGTCGGATTCGGCGGAAGCGCCGACCGGCAGGGGTTCCGACGCGCTCGCCGACGCGGGCAAGAGGATGCGGAACGTGCTCCCGCGACCCAACTCGCTGTAGACGCGGACGACGCCGCGATGGCTGCGCACGATGCCCAGAACCGCCGCCAGGCCGAGGCCGCGGCCGGTGAACTTGGTGGAGAAGAAAGGCTCGAAGATGCGGCGCTGGGTCTCGGGGCCCATGCCGCAGCCCGTGTCGGCCACCTCGAGGCACACGTAGGGGCCCTCGGGCAGGTCGTCGTCGAGCCAGGCCTCGGCAAGGTAGGCGCGGTCGCATTGCAGCGACGAGGTGGAGAGGGTGATCACGCCGGGCCGGTCGCCCATGGCCTCCGAGGCGTTGATGATGAGGTTCATCACGATTTGGCGCACCTGCGTGGCGTCCGCTTCCACCGCGGGGAGATCCGGGGCGAAATTGTAGCGGAGGGTACACTTTTTCGAGATCGACACGTCGAGCAGATGGGCCATTTCGCGGATCAACTGAGTGAGGTCGATGCGCGTGATGTGGAACCGCCCCCGCCCCGAATAGGCCAGCAGTTGTCCCGTGAGTTCCGCGGCGCGCCGGGCGGCGATCTCGATCTGGAGGATGCTCTCCGCGGCGGGCGACTGAGGCGGCACCTCGAGGGCGGCCAGGTTGGCGTTGCCCAGGATCCCGGTGAGGAGGTTGTTGAAATCGTGGGCGATGCCGCCGGCCAGGACGCCCAGGCTCTCGAGCTTCTGGGTCTGCTGGATCTTGGCCTCGAGGGCCCGGCGCTCCTTTTCCGCCGCCCGCTGCTCGGTGACGTCGGCCTGCAGACCCACGATCCCCGTGAGGCGCCCCTCGGAATCCAGGAGCGGCGCCGCCGAAAGGCTCACCAGGAGGCGCTTGCCGTCCTTGCGCACGCGCACGCGATCGATGGCCGTGAAAGCCCGCCCCGTCGCGATTTCCTTCATAAAGGCCTCGAACTCCGCGGCGCCCTCGGGCGGCACCGTCGGAAGCGGCCGACCGAGGACTTCTTCGGCGGTCCACCCGAACATCCGCTCGGCGGCGGGGCTCCACAACTGGACCCGGCCTTCGGCGTCCAGATTGATGATGGCCACCGGGGAGGACTGGACGAGGGATTCGAGGAGGATGTGGGCGGACCGCAGCCGCTCTTCCGCATGCTTGCGCTCCGTGATGTCGATGAGGATCCCCCGCAATCCCGCGGGACGGCCGTCGCGGTAGATCACGGAAGACCGAATGATGGCGGTAAACCGGCTCCCGTCCTTGCGCCGGATCACGTACTCGTTGCCGCCGAGGCTCTCTCCGCGCAGGACCCGTTCCACGCTGGCCCGCGCCCGGTCCCGATCCTCGGGCGCCACGGTGTCGAACACGGACAAGCCCCGCTCGAAATCTTCGCGGGTATAACCCGTAATGGCGTGGGACCGCTGGTTCACGAAGGTCAGCGTCCCCTCGGCGTCGGTCTCGAACACCACCTCGGGCAGCATCTCGGCGAGCTCGCGGAACCGCTCCTCGCTCTCGCGCACCGCCCGCTCCGCACGCATCCGTTCCGTAATGTCCAGTCCGATGCCGGCCCCGCCGGAAGGCCGGCCCTGGGCGTCGCGCAACACGGTGTGGCTCCAGGCGAGGGTCCGCCGCTCCCCGGTCCGCGTACGGATGTCGTACTGGCTTCGGGAAGGACAGGAACTGCCCGTCGTCATGCAATCCCGAAAGGTGGTCCGAACGGGTTCTCTCCCGTCCTCCGGAAGGAACCGCTCGAAGTAGTCGCTTCCCAGCACCTCGTCGCGGGACCATCCCGTAAGCCGTAGGAGATAATCGTTGCAGAACGTGACCCGGCCCGCCGCATCGAACATGACGGCCGCCAGGTCTATCCCCTCCAGCATCTTCCGCAGGCGCTGCTCGGAAGCGCGCAGGGCTTCGGCGGCCCCCTTGAGCTCGGTGATGTCGCGGCAGAAGAAACGGACGGAGGGGCCTTCGGGCTGCTCCACCCAGTAGGCGCTGACCAGCGTATCCACCGCCGCGCCGTCCTTGCGGCGGTACCGCGCTTCGAACTGCACCGCGACCCGCTGCCGCACCTCGGCCAGCCGTGCCGCCGGCTCCGGATCGTCGGGAGTCGCGGAGAAACAGGACAGCGGCTGACCGATCACCTCGTCCCGGGTGTACCCGAGCATGGCCAGCATGCTCCGGTTCACGTCCAGGATCCGACCCTCGGGAGAGATCTGCAGATAGCCTTCCGGGGCGCTTTCAATCACCGCTCGGTTGCGTTGAACCTGATCGAGCCGCCGCTCCTGCGCTTCCCGATCCTCGAGAGCCGCTTCGAGCATCCGGTCCACCACGCGGGCGCTCCGGTCCGGGCGCAGCAAGACTTCCGGAGGGATGAAGTGGGGATTGGAGCACTTCTTCCCGTGCAATATCAGCGTGGGGTGGGTCTGGACGACGTGGATCAGGGTATCGGGGTCGATCCGGCGCCGGTCGTAGAGGCACAGGGCGCCCACCGGGATCCGGCTCAAGATGGATGTGAGGCCGGCCTCGTACCGGAGCCAGGCCTCCGTGCTCAGCCTTCCGCCCAGGGCCCAGGTCATGTCGCCCACGGCTCGGAGCGAGGCGAATCCATCCCGCTCGGCCGCGGCGACGGCTCCGTCGATGGCGCGGCCCAAGGCGTCCGGCTCGAGACCGCCGGTGATGTCGCCCAGGTCGCGATACCGCACAAACTGCAGCGCGCCCGAACGGCAGGCCTCGTCCGTATCCAGCCCCACCCGGTGCATGCGGTCGCGGGTCTCCGCCTCGGAACCGTCGGCCAGCATGTAGACACAGCGGTTCCCGCCATCGATGGCCGCGCGGATGTATCGCCCGATCGCGTCTTCCCGCTCGGAATCCGTCTCGTAGATGAGCCCGGCGTGATCGTGCACGTCGAGCGATTCGACCCCGTGCCCCGGTCGGATCGGCCTTTCCCCCCCCACTGTCGTCATACGGCCCCCGTCGTTGGAGCGCTCCTCCCCTCGCGGACGTTCGTTTCGCCCGGCTCCGTGCCCGCAGCGGCCCATTATCCGCCTGCCGCCAGGCTTATTTTACTACGAAAGGCCCTGCGAGAGAAAGCGGAGTTCTCCCCATGTGCGATTGCGGCATACCCCGGAAGACAGCGCGAAGGGCCGCCGCGGCGATCCGGCGGCCCCGCGCCATCCCGTTTCCACCAATGCTACACGCCGAGATCTTTCCGAAAGGCCTCCATCTCCCAGCCGTCGCGGTATGCTTTGCGCACGAACCGGTTGGCTTCGGGCACGTTGGTCACCTGCATGCTCTCGCCGTCCCATTCCATCTTCTGGCCCGTGAGGAGCGCCAGGTTGCCCAGCACCACCACCTCGGTGAAGGGCCCGGAATACTCGAAGTTCGAACACGGCGCCGGACCGCCCTTGATGCCCCGGATCCAGTCCTGGTAGTGCCGGTCCTTCTCGAATTCGATGCGCGGAATCACGGGATCGGGGAAGCTGTACCCGTCCATGGCCGCGTCGGGCAGGAGCCGCGGGTTCCCGCCGTACTCGCCCGCGGTGATGTAGCCCTTGTCGCCGATGAGCAGCGAGCCGTTGACGCCGTCGCCCAGCCGGGTCCCTTCCGGCAGGTCCAATCCCTCGATTTGCGGCTGTTCCTTCATGCCGTCGTGCCAGTACACGGTTACCGCCGGCATCTCCTTCTCGCCCGAGAAGCCGGGATAGGCCCACCGAACGGTCCGGGCCGGGAACTCGTAGCGGATCACCGACGACACGGGCCCGGTCTGGGCGTTGTTGCCTTCCTGCGACACCACCTCGACGCTCGTGGGGTGGCCCAGGCCCAGGGACCAGTTGGCCGCATCCATGATGTGGCAGGCCATGTCGCCCAGGGCGCCGCAGCCGAAGTCCCACCAACCCCGCCACGCGAAGGGCGCATAGCCCACGGGCGGCTGTCCTTCCGCGGCGAAGGCCCGGTCATAGTAGCCGCCGAAGGGCCGCGGCGGCGCCACGCCGAGCCACAGGTCCCATTCTAGAAAGTCGGGCACGGGCTGTTCCGCCAGCGGCTCGGCGATGCCCTGAGGCCACACGGGCCGGTTGGTCCAGATGTGGGCTTCGCGCACGTCGCCGATGTCGCCCCGCCACACCATCTCGCACACGTGCCGGCAACCCTCGTCCGAATGGCCCTGGTTGCCCATCTGGGTCACCACGCCGTATTGCTGCGCGGCCCGGCGCAGCATCCGCGCCTCTTCCACCGTATGGGTCAGCGGCTTCTGCACGTACACGTGCTTGCCCATCGACATGGCCAGCAGCGCCGCCGGGGCGTGCATGTGATCGGGCGTCGAGATGGTCACCGCGTCGATCTCGGGCATGTCCTCGAGCATCTTGCGGAAGTCTTTGTATCGCGCCGCGTCGGGAAACTCTTCGAAGGTCGCCGCCGCCCGGTGCCAGTCCACGTCGCACAGGGCCACGATGTTCTCGCTCCGGCAGCCGCGAATGTCGCTCGACCCCTTGCCGCCGGCCCCGATGGCCGCCACGTTCACCCGCTCGTTCGGCGACACGGTGGACAGCCGGGCGGGAGCCTTCCCCGTCCGCGTCCCCGTGGCGCAACCGGCCGCCACGGCCGCCGCCGCGCCGGCCAGGAAGCCGCGTCTCGTAATCCGTATCTTGCTCATCGTGCCCCTCTCCGTGTTTTCCCGTAAGCCGGCGCCCCGCTAGGCGGATCGCCTGCATCCCGACACCGGGATGCACCCCAGGACAAAAGCTGCCGAATCCATATAGGAAACGGCAGGCGAAAAATCAACCGTTTCGCCCGCCGAAATGCCGCTTCTACGTCTTCGCTTCCGGCCGGCCCGCGGCGCGACGCGCGGTCAGGACCTTCCGCAAGTTCGCCACCACCGACGCGTACTCGGCCCGGTCGATGAGGTTCACGGTCTCCAGCGGATCGCGCTCGTAGTCGTAGAGTTCCGCGGCCACTTCGTCGTGGGGCGGAAGGACGCGCGTCCAGAGCGTGAGCCGGTAACGGTCGGTTCGGATGCTGTAGCCCATGCAGTCGTCGGGTTCGGGCCGCACCTCGGGCCCGCTCACCCGGACCGGGCGGGGGAACTGGCTCAGGGCAGCGCCTTCCCACGAACGGCCGGGATCGGCCACGAGCGGCGCCAGGCTGGGGCCCTGGACGTGTCCCGGCACGGGCAGGCCCGCCAGGTCGCACAGCGTCGGATAGAGGCTCACCAACTCCGACGGGTGGGCGCAGGACGCGCCGCGGACGCCCGCCGGCGCCGCGACGATCAACGGGCTGCGGGTTGCCGTCTCGAAGCAGGTCTGCTTGCCCCAGCGCGCGTTCTCTCCCAGGTGATACCCGTGGTCGCCCCAGAAGACGACGATCGTGTCGTCGAGATACCCCTGGCGCTCCAGCGCGTCGAGGACGCGGCCGAACTGGGCGTCCATGTAGCTCACGCAGGCGGCGTAGCCGTGGATCAAATGGCGCGCCGTGGCCTCGTCGACGGGACCCTCCATCTCGACCCCAAGGTATGCCCCGTGGTCGTGCTGGTACAGCATGGCGATGGGAGGCATCCCCTCGGGCTCTTCCGGGTTCTTCGCGAGGGGCAATTCGGCCGGGTCGTAGAGATCCCAGTAGCGCTTGGGCGCCACATAGGGCACGTGGGGCTTCATAAACCCCACGGCGAGGAAGAAGGGCTCCACGGGACGGCTCTCGAGGAACGCCACGGCGTGCTCGGCCACCTGCCCGTCGTAGGGCACCGAATCGGGCACGTCGGGCGCCTCCGTAATCGACGCCAGCACGAAGTGGTCCGTCCATTGATCGAGGGCGGCCTCGCTGCGGTCGGCGTCGGGGTCCGGGGCGTCGAGCTTGCTGTGGAGGCAGGCCTGGGTCTGTTCGCGGTTGCACCGGGGCCGGCGCGCGAACACCTCCCGCGCGGCGCGCATGCCTTCCTCCGAGTGATAATACTGCGGACTCGGGAAGTAGGACGGCGCGGACCACGACGGCGGATCGTCCATGCGATCCCCGACATACGCCCGTTCGAAGCAGGAATGGTAGATTTTTCCGAAGGCCCGGGTGTGGTATCCGTGATCTTTGAAATGCTGAGGCAGGGTCACCACGTCGGGGTTGTAGACCCGGAAATGGGTGTGGTTGTCGAAGATCCGGGTCGAGTCGGGGAGCAACCCCGTGAGCACGCTGGTCCGCGACGGCGAACACACCGCGTCCTGGCAATAGGCCTTGTCGAACACCACGCCCCGCGCGGCCAGCCGGTCGATGTTGGGCGTGTGGATAAAGGGGACGCCGTAACAGGCCAGGAGCGGGCGCAGGTCGTCCACCGCGACGAAAAGCACGTTGGGCCGCCGGCCGGTCGAGACGGATTTGGGCCCGGGGGTGGCGCAGCACGCCATGCCGGCAAGGGCCGCGGTGGCCAGGGATTCGATAAAGCCTCGGCGGGTAAGGGTCATGATCAGCGTTCCTCCTTGCGGGCCATTATGGATTCACGATCCCGGCCGGTCAACGCCCGCCCGCGAAGGCCCCGCCTTGTGCCGCCGATCGCGTCCGATGTACGATGGCCCCCTCGCAAGTCGGAAAGGGATCTGCCATGTCCAAGGGTGAGAAGGAACGCGCCGTGTTGGATCGGCGCGGGTTCATGCGAAGCGCGGGGGCTTTGGCGGCGGCGGCCGGCGGATGGGTGGCCGCATCGTCCGAGGCCCAGGACGTCGAAGACGGGGGAGAACAAACGCCGATGCTTCAGGTGGCGATGCTGAGCGGGTGGCACGTCCACGCCAAGGGATACGCCAAGACCCTCATGGGCATGAAAGACGCCAAAGTAACGGCGATCTGGGACGAGGAGCCGGAGCGCGGCCGGGCCTGGGCCGACGAGATCGGCGTGCCCTTCGAGCCCGACCTCGACAAGGTGCTCGCGCGGCCCGACGTGGACGCCGTGGCCTGCAACGCCCCCACCAACCGCCACGCCGACGTCATGGTCGCCGCGGCCGAGGCCGGCAAGCACATCTTTACCGAGAAGGTCATGGCCCTCACCCTCGAGGAGTGCGACCGCATCGCCGAGGCCGTCCGGGCCGCCGACGTCAAGTTCTGCATCTCCTTCCCCTTCCGCACCCGGGCCGAGACCCTCTATGCGCGCCAGGCCCTCGACGAAGGGCTCCTGGGCGACCTCACCTTCTTCCGCGTGCGCGTGGCCCACAACGCCGCCAGCGCCGACTGGCTCCCGCCCCATTTCTGGGACCCCGAAGCCACCGGCGGCGGCGCCATGGTGGACCTCGGCGCCCATCCCATGTACCTGTCGCGCTGGCTCGGGGGACCGCCCCGGCGGATTTCGTCGACCTTCACCCACGTGACCGGCCGCGAGCTCGAGGACAACGCCGTGTCGGTCATCGAGTTCGCCAACGGCTGCATCGGGGTCGCCGAGACCAGCTTCGTCTCCACCCACAGTCCTTTCAGCCTCGAGCTTTCCGGCACGGAGGGGAGCCTCTTCGTCGGCGGACCGCAAGAGAAGACCGTGCAGATCCGCTCGAACAAGCTGTCCAACCCCCACTGGGGCCCGCCCGAGCAGCTGCCGGAAGCCCTGCCCAACCCCGTCCGCCTGTGGGTCGACGGCGTCCTCAAGGGCACGCCCATCCCCTTTGGCCTCGAGGAAGGCACGCAGCTCACGGAGCTCATGGTCTACGCCTACCGCGCCGCCCGCGAAGGCCGCCACGTCGACATCCCCGCTCGCCCCTGACCCCCACCCGGGATTTTCCGGGAGGGGATACGTACGCAGCGCATCAGGCCGGCAGACGATGCGACCGTCCGGGTGCGGCCGTCCGCCCGCGGGAAATTCCCCGAAGGGGATCCATGATTTAGCCCAGGGTCA
>CAYVOE010000221.1:0-8421 GCA_964452795.1 uncultured Nitrospiraceae bacterium | reverse complement strand
TTCGGGGAAGAGACGGGGGTGTGATCCTGATCCCAGGGTGGCGCTCGCTTACGCTTGCTGACCCTGGGCTAAGAATATGTATCCCCTTCGGGGAATTTCCGCAGGCCAAGGTGATTGCGGGGTGGTCGGGTCGTTGGTCGGAGAGAGGCGCTGGGTCTCTTTCCCCTTCGGGGAATTGCCCTCACAGGCGGAGGATGACCCCGGAACGATCGCCGCGATCGCTGGGCCGATGCAATGCGTATGTCTCCCTCCGCGGAACGAACCGGGGCCGGCGATGTCCGGCGCAGGGCCGTCTAGGGTGGGGGAGAGGTGGGTGACTCGGGGGCGTCGTCGCCGAGGAGGTTGCGGACCTCCGCCTCGAGCTTCTTCAGGCTCAGGGGCTTGCTCAGCACACGGGTGGCTCCGGAATAGGCCGCCTCTTCCGCGTCCTCACAGTAGCCCGTGAATATGATGATAGGCACGTCGGGATGGTAGAGGCGGATCTCGGCGATGGCTTCCGTACCGTTCATGCGCGGCATCTGAAGGTCCATGGTGATAATGGAGTAGTCGTTGGCGGCACACTTCTGCACGGCCGATAGTCCATCTTCGGACAGATCGACCTCGAAGCCGCAGACCTCAAACCAGCGCTTGAGGGCGAAGCGTATGTTCTCTTCGTCGTCCACCACCAGAATGCGCGGTTTTCCCATTATCAGTCCTTACTAAGCCTCCCGAACCTTCCGCACCACCACCCCGGAACAAGGGCGGGGCGCTCGCCTCTCCCGAACCGGTAACGGAGGAAATTCAGTTTTCCTCCCGGCCCCCAGCCCATGCACCGATTATACCGCAATTTCGAGCCTTGGAATCAATCGCGCCGTCATCGAAGGGCGGAAAAATCCGCGAATGCCGGATACGCCCAAGGAACGGCCCCGACCCCTTTGAACCCGCCGCCATCCTTGTGATAAGGTGCTGCGGAATTTTCACTTTCCCGCGTCGGAGTCCGACAGACGCAGATCCACCTCCGGGAAACTTGCCGAAGGGAGCCGGTTTTGGCGGGAAGGCGGCGGGGTTTCCCATCTCGATGCCCGTGCCGTCTCGTTCCGCGCGGGAGGCGTCTGCCCGGCGGATTGGGACGGGTTAGGCTCGGAGAAGTTATTCTGGCATGGCGCGCCCCCTGATTTTGGTAACGAACGACGACGGAATATATGCGCCCGGTCTGGGTCTGCTGGCGCAGGCCCTTGAAGTGGTCGGCGACGTCTGGGTGTATGCCCCCGATCGCCAGCAGAGCGCCGTGGGTCACGGAGTGTCTCTGCACCGGCCGTTGCGCGTGGCGGAACTCAAAGACCGCTGGTATATGGTTGACGGCACGCCCGCCGATTGCGTGATGCTCGCCGTGCGCGACCTCCTGCGCGTGAAGCCGGACCTGGTGGTGTCGGGGGTGAATCCCGGAGCCAACCTCGGCGACGACGTTACCTATTCCGGAACAGTGGCCGGGGCCTATGAAGGCATGCTCCTGGGCATTACCTCCTTCGCCGTATCGGACGTGCAGTTCCAGCCCGTCCACATGGAGACGGCGGCCCGTTTTGCCGCGGTCCTGGCGCGAGATCTCCTCCGGACGGGGCTCCCGCCGGACACCATGCTCAACGTCAACGTGCCCGACGTACCCTATGAAGAGCTTCGAGGGGTATCCCTGACGCGCATGGGCCGACGCGATTACCAGGACGTGATCCTGAAGCGGGTGGACCCGCGGGGCGGGGCGTATTACTGGATCGGCGGCGCCGAACCGAGCCACGTCGAGGAGCGCGGCACGGACTTCGAAGCCATCGAGAACCGCCGCGTGAGCATCACGCCGCTCCACCGGGACCTCACCAACTATGCCGCCCTCGAGATCCTGAAGGATCGCGGGCTGGAAATGGATGGGATGCAAGAACCGGACGTTTCGACGAAGGAAGGACCCCGCGCTACATGAAATGGCTGAGAGGGTTGTACGACTGGGTTCTGGGATGGGCCCATACGCGCTACGGCACCGCCGCCCTGGCCGTCCTGGCCTTTACCGAGTCCAGTTTTTTCCCCATTCCGCCCGACGTGCTCCTTATCGCCCTGACCATCAGCCGGCGCGAGCTCTGGGGTTGGTACGCGTCGGTGGCGGGGCTTTTCTCCGTCTTCGGCGGCATCCTGGGTTATGCCATCGGCTGGGGTCTGTGGAGCGTGGTGGGCCAGTGGTTCTTCGACTACGTCCCCGGGTTTACCGAGCAGGCCTTCACACGTGTCCAGGGCCTTTTCGAAGAGTGGAACTTCTGGGTCGTGTTCGTAGCGGCTTTCACCCCCATCCCTTATAAGGTCATCACCATCGCCGCGGGCGTCTTCGGCGTCAACTTCCCCATGTTCGTCATCGCGTCCGCCATCGGACGGTCCGCCCGCTTCTTCATGGTGGCTTATCTTCTTTATCACTTCGGCGCCCCGGTGCGCGACTTCATCGAGCGCCGCTTCAACCTCGTAACCATCGCCGCCGCGTTGCTGTTGCTGGGCGGCTTCCTGGCCTTGCGCGTGGTAGGGCATTAGCCGCGCCGAAGACCCGCCGCGACTTGACCCCGGATCTCCTTCGGATGCACCATAGGTCTCGGCCACCTCGTGGCCGGCCATGTTCTTTCGTCGTGGTATCGTTCGAGTTGACGGATCGGTGCGTCTAACAAGAAGGAGTCCGTCCATGAAATCCAGGTTGCGGTTGCCGTCTCGACGGCGTGCGGTCGGCGTGTGCGGCTGCCTGTGCGTGTTGGCCGCCTCTTTCGCCGGGGCACAACAACAGGGACCTCAGTACGACGCGGCGAAGATTGAGAAGGCGTGGGAAGGTCAGGCCCGCTTTGTCGCCGGCCAACTGGGCCTCGCCGAGGACCAGACCTCCCAACTCGTGGACACCTACACGTCCGCCCGCCAGAGCTACAACGAGGCCGCCCGGTCCCGGAGCGGCGAAGGCGGCCAACCGGACTGGCGCGCCCGTGCCGAACAGGCCCGCGAGGCGCGGGGCAAGCTCGAGGAGAGCCTCAAGGGCTTCCTCAACGACGACCAGGCCTCTCAGGCGGTCGCGTCTCTCGGCACTTTCAACCGGCGGTGGGACGTCATGGTGGTGACACTCCAGGACATGAACCTGGATGAGGAAAAGATGAAGCAGGCCATGGCCGCCGCGACGAACTACATTGTCGAGGTCGACAAGCTGATGTCGTCGACCGCCCCCGACCGGCGGCGGGAGGCCTTCGCCCAGTCGCGCGAGCTCCGAGAGAAGCTCGACGAGGAAATGGGGAAGGTGCTCACGCCTGAACAAATGAAGACGTGGAGCGACGCCACCGCCCTGCGCCGCGGCCCCGGTCGCGGTCCTCGCCCCGCCGACGCCCCCTCCTCCGGTTCCAGCTCCAACACCTGACAGCCTGAATCGCTCGCGCCGGCCTTCCCGCATCGCCGCGGGAGGGCCGGCCTCTGACGACCGTTGCGGGCAGTCGGCTCAGTCCTCGACGCTCTCCAACACCCGCCGCACCGCCGCGATCATCTCTGCGCGGGGCACGGTGACCTGGCCGGTCTTGCCCGCCTTGCGGTAGGCCTCGCGGTCCTCGATGTTCTCTCGCCGGCGCTTGCCCATCAGCAGGTCTTTAACAGACACCAGGCCCTGGGCCACTTCGTCTTCGCCCAGGATCACGGCGGCCGGAATCCCCCATCGGTCCGCGTGGGAAAGCTGGGCCTTCATATTCATCCTGGCGCCCATGTAGACCTCGGTGTTGATCCCCGCGGCCCGCAGCTCCGTCGCCGCCCGCAGGCTTTCACTCTGCGGCACGTTGCCCAACGTAACCACGAGGGCCTGGACGGTCGTCTTGGAGTGGGGCACCAGGCCCAGGTGCGTCAGAGCCGCCACGAGTCGGTCCAGACCCACCGACATGCCCGTGCTGGTGATGGGTCGGTCGAGGAAACGCTCCACGAGCTGGTCGTAGCGTCCCCCGCCCATGACGGACCCGAAATTCCGAGCGTCGGGAAGCACCATTTCATAAACGGGACCGGTGTAGTAATCCAATCCGCGCGCCAGGCTCGGATCGAACCGGGCGTGCTCCTCCGTCACGCCTAACCCCCCAAGCGCCGCGTCCAGCTCGCGCATTTCTTCCAGCGCGACGGCGCCCGCTTCCGACGGCGGCAGCGCCTTCTCGAGGTTCGCCACCACCTCCGCCCGGGTCTCGCCCGTTACCGCGATGAAAGCCAGCAGCTTGTCGATGGTGCCTTCGTCGAGGTGCACGCCGGGGATGGGGTCGCCCGAATCGTCCACGCGGCCCTCGCCGAGTTCGCGGCGGATGTTTTCCACGCCCACCTTCTGAAGTTTGTCGATGACGCGCAAAACGTGCTTCTGCCGGGCCGTGTCGGTGATGCCCACGCCGATGAGCAGGGCATCGATGAGCCTCCGGTTGTTGATGAGGGCCGTATATCGCTCCGCCCCGAGTTCGGCCATGACCTGGCACATGACGCCCACGATCTCCGCGTCGGCGGCGACCGTCTCGGCTCCCGCAATGTCGACGTCGAACTGGGTGAACTGGCGGAACCGGCCCGGTCCGGGCTTGTCGGCGCGCCACACGGGGCCCAGGGCGTAGCGCCGCACGGGCGCCTTCAGCACGTCCGGGTACTGGGCCAGGAGCCGCGCGAAGGGGACCGTGAGGTCAAAGCGCAGCGCGATGGGTTCCCCCTCGGGGCTTTCGAGGCGAAACAGCTCTTTGTTGGTCTCCTCGCCGCCGGTCCCGAGCAGTACGTCGAGGTGTTCGAGGGCGGGCGTCTCGAGGGGCACGAATCCGTAGCGCTGGAACACGCCTTCGATGGTCGAGATCACCGCCTTGCGCGGAATCACCTGCTCCGGCAGCCAGTCGAGAAACCCCTTGAGTGTTCGCGGCTCCACCCGCTGTTGCGTATCCGACATGAAAATCCCTCGATTCCGAGAAAGGTGCTGAGCCCCCTGGCGCCCAACTCCCGCACATAGACACAAAAAATGCGCAGCCGATGTTACGCCCTCGCGCCGCGCTTTTCAATCGCCGGGAGCCGACGACGGGCTCCGTGGAGCGGCTTCGAGGCCGCTAAGGCACGCTCCCACCGCAGGTTAGAGCACTTATCCACGGTCAGGGAGCCGGCGAACCGCTCGCACCGACCTGGCGAAGGACGTCCAGAACGTCGGGATCGGGCTCGCCGCCGGCCTGCCGGCAGCGTTCCACGTCTTCCCAGGCCCGCACGTAGTCTTCCGCGATGATCCAGTACCGCGCCCGGCAACTGTAGGACTTGGCGCGGCCCGGCTCGAGCTCGATGGCACGGTTGAAGTCGTCCAGGGCCCGGTCCATGTCGCACTGCTGCACCCGCAGGATGCCACGGCCGATAAGGGCGCCCACATGGTACGGGTTCAACCGAAGCGTGCGTTCGAAGTCGTCGAGCGCCTTCCGGTACTCGTGGCGGTACCAGCGGCCGTAGCCGCGAAGGAAGTAGAACTCGCCGCAGCGCGGATCGATGAGGATGGCGCGGTTGTAGTCGGCCAATGCGGCTTCCCAGTCGCCCAGCCTGGCGTATACCCGTCCCCGGTTGGCGTAGGCCGAGGCATAGTCCGGACCCAGGCGTATGGCACGGGTGTAGTCGGCGAGGGCGCGGTCGTACTCGCCGCGGGCGAATCGGGCATCGCCCCGGCGGATATAGTCGCCGGGTGAACGTCGCAGACGGTGAAGCATGGGAAGAATCTCCGGGAGGGGCACGGACGGAGTTCCTCCGGTTTCGTACGAAACGGGCGCCGGGCCCGGGACGCGTTGCGCGCCGCGGAAGGGGTGCACGGGAAAACGCACCTACCGGAGAAATCGCCGGAAAATCGCGCCGGCGGGCCCACAGCGGGGACCCGCATTCATGTTACCACAGGATGGCCCGGAGGGAAAGGAGCCTCGAGGGGCAGTGGAATGCCCCTCGAGGCTGAAAACGTACAATCGAACGCGATCGATAGCCGCTTTTGTGACCGCGAGCACGAAGAACCGGCGATGCCCGCTAACGCCGGAACTATTCCTTGTGATGCTCCATCCATCGCTCGCGGGCGATGCGATAGAACTGGACGCTGCTCTCGTCGTTGGGAAAGGCCCTTCGCGGGAGGATGTACGGTCGCTGATCGTTGGGAAAGGCGAAGATGTGTCCGCCCGTCAGGACGATGGCGGCGATTTCGCCCCACGGCGCCACGCCGTCGCCGTCCTCTTCGTGATAGGCGATTCCTTCCTCAGTCAGCCGGTACTGCCGCGGGGGAAGAGGGTCGCGTCGCTCGTCGGCGATCACGCGGGCGACGCGCCGCTCCACGGTCTTTCGGCCGCCCCGCCCCGCCAGCCACAGGTAAGCGCCCATAATGGCGACAAAGGTGACGGCGACCTGGACCGCCGTCACCGCCGGCCGCTGTTCGCTGAACAGCACCACCGCCCCGATAACGAGGAAGCCCACGACCGCAGCGCGGATGGCCACGTATTTGAGCCGGCGCGAACGCAACTCTTCCGACCGCTGGAGCAGGAAGGTCTCCAGCGCGGTGTAATCGGCGTCTTCCAGTGTCGTCTTGACTTGCATAGCGACCCTTGCCCGGGCGATCCCTTACAACGCGGGCATGCGTATGGGGTTACTCGGTTGACCCGCCTTCCACGACGAGCACGTTGTGGATGGCCAGCCCGCCAATTTTGGCCGTCAGCACGCCGTTCTGCCAGTTCCACTCGAGACCTGCCTCGTCGGGCGCGAGGTAGACCCGGGTCGGGCGCTCGGGCATCGGCACGGTGACCGTAAAGGAGCCGGCATCGGGCACGTGCTCGACCATGTGCCGGCTGGGAGAGGTGTATCCCGCCACCGACCGGTTGACCAGCTGGATGAGTAGACGGCCGTCCTTCTGTCGGGCCGACATTTCCACCCACCAGGGACCGTGTACGCGCATCACGTCCGGGGTCTCGAGGGCTTCCAGCATGTCGCCGATGTACCGGCGCAGGAGGTGGTAGTGGGAGCGGTAGTATTCCCGGAATACGGGACCGTGCACGGCCACGACCGTGCCTTTCCCCACGCGGTGCCGCGTGGCCGACGGGAATCCGCTCCGGTTGAGCTCCGGCTCCTGCTGGTGCAGCAGGGCGCGCAGCTCCTCGGCCGGCCCGGGTTTTACGTGCCGCCAGGCGCCCGCGGCGATGACCGCGCCGTTGCCCGCCGGCAGCCAGCCGCCGCTTTGTCCGCCCGTGTCTTCGACCCCTGCCAGATCGGCCAACTCGGAGGCCACGTGGGCGCCCGATACAAGCAGCCGGCCGCCGTTCTCGACGTAAGTGCGCAGGGCCTGAACGATGTTGTCCGGCAGCCCCTCCTGCTCGGGAACGATCACCACGGGATAGTCCTTGCCCCGCTCGAGGAACATCTCCTCGCTGAGGATGTCCACGGAATAGCCGTTCTCAAGTCCGGCGTGGAGCGCGCCTTCCAGCGGATGGTTGGCATCGGCGAAGTTGTAGAGCGGCGCGTTGTGGCGATAGAAGAAGGACTGGCTGTGCAGCAAGGCGACTTGCGGCACCGTCTGCGTCCGGAAGCAGTATTCCTTGCGCTTGCGGCAGAATTCGGCCACTTCGGCCATCATGTCCTGGTGCCATTCCGTGAGTCGGCCGGAACGGTGGGGGAGGCTGTAGAGGAATACGGCCCCGCCCTGGGCGAGGACTACCGAAACCTCCTGGCACAGGTGAACGGCCGGCTTGGTGGTCCATCCCTGGTCGCCCGTGGCGAGGAAGGTCCAGGCCATGAGGTCCCAGGGAAGCCCGCGCTGATCGAGGAACCGAGCCTCCGCGGCGGCCCGGTCGGCGCCAAAGGAGGGGTCGAAGTCGCCGCTAAGGGCATCCACGGGCGAGACGATGGGTTCCGGCTGCCGCACGCTGTACATCCAGTTGCTCACGACGGTCACCGACGGGTCCTTCTCGTGCAGCGCTTCGGCGTAGGCCGTCACATGCTCCGTGAAGAGGTCGCGATGAAAGGCCAGCCACCGATCCCATTCGGGCTCCCCGCGCCGTTGCGGCACCGTGGTGATTCCCGTGCGCCGGGTGAATTCCGCCTCGCACCGGTCGCAGTAGCAGGGGGCGCTGGCCCAGTTCTCGCCGTCGATCCACACGCCGTCGATGTCGTACTTCTCGACCACCTCGATGAGCTGGGGAATCATGAGCTCTCGCGTATACGCGCTGGTGGGGCAGGTGTTGTGCGGGCTCCGGGTGCCGTCGGCGGCTTCGTGGGCCCAGTCGGGATTCAGCTCGATGGCGCGGGTATCCCACACGCCGGAGTAGTGGATGGACAGGGGAATGCCCATGTCGCGCGTGACTTCGCGCCAGATCGCCAGCGCGTCGTTCACGATCCCCGGCGAGGCCGAGCCCACCTCCGTGGGATAGCCCGTCCATCCGGGATGGCCTTTGCAGT
>CAYVOE010000220.1:0-8434 GCA_964452795.1 uncultured Nitrospiraceae bacterium | reverse complement strand
GTAAACCCTCCTCCCGTATGGATTTCCACGGAGGGCCGCTCCTCGCAATGACGGGTAGGGGCAGGATCACTTCCCCGGCCAGCGCAGTCCTCGTAATCCTACGACGGGTGGGACTACCCACATGGACCCGTTGGGCGCGGGCCTCGGGGGTGCGGCGAAACCGCGGCGGGGGCCGGCGGGTCCAAGAAACTGTCGCAGTGGAGGCTGGAAGGCGAGGGTTTACGCTGCGGGAGGACTCGGCGCCGGGGGTTTGGGGCGCGGTTGGTCCCGAAATTGCTATACTTGGACGAAGTTCCGCAGGACACCGGTACGCGACGCCGAAACAAGCACATCTCCTGACGGAGGCTCATGAAGAACATTCCCGGGTATCTTTGCATCTTTGCCCTCGGCCTCATATTTTGCGGCTGCAGCGGCGACTCTCGGCCCGTGGCCGCATCGGTGGCCGCGCCGACGGCCGAGCCCTCCGAACCCGTCGAAATCGCCATTCCCGTCGAAGCCGAAAAGCCTGTGCGCGGCGACATTTCGTCCTATTTCGAGACCAACGCCCGGGTGGTGGCCGAGCGGCGGGTCGATGTCACATCGGAAGGCGTGGGCAAGTGTATTGCCGTGAAGGCCGAAGAGGGCGACCGCGTCGAGAAGGGCCAAATCCTGGCGGAACTCGAGAAGCGCGAGGCCCTGGCCTCGCTCAATCAGGCCGAGGTGCAGGTGCGCCAACAGAAAGCCGCCTACGACCGGGCCCGCATGATGTGGCAGGAGGGCCTGGGGCCCGAGGTCGAATACGAGAATGCGAAATTCGCCTACGAACAGGCCTTGGCCAGCTATGAGCTCCAGCAGGCCCAGCTCGACAACCTGACCATCAAGGCCCCCATCGGCGGGATCGTCACCCGCCGCGAGATCCAGGTTGGCACACTGGTGACGTCGGGCACGCCGGCGTTCTCCATCGTCGATCCCACGTCTTACATCCTCGAGATCCATCCGCCGGAACGGGACCTGGCGCGCATCCAGGTGGGCCAGACGGCCCGGGTGCGGATCGACGCGGTACCCGACCGGGAGTTCCGCACCACCGTCCGCCGCATCAATCCCGCGGTGGAGAACGGCACGGTCCGCGCTACGCTGGACTTCGAGCCCGAGGACCGCGAACACCTGAAAGAGGGTGCCTTTGCCCGCGTCTCCCTGGTTATGGACACCCACGAGAACGCCCTCCTGCTGCCGAAGGACGCCGTTCTCGACGAGAACGGGCGCGAATACGTGTTTGTGATCGAGCCGGCCGAGGAGCCGGACGACTTCCGGTCGGACGGCGCGGAGCCCCGATGGGTGGCGCGGCGCGTGGACGTCGAAACGGGGTTCGAGACCCCCGAGGTCGTGGAGATCCTCTCCGGCATCGACGACGACAGCCGGGTGGTCACGCTGGGCCAGCACACGCTGCGATCCGGCGCCGAGGTGCGACTGACCCGCTCCGAGGCGGAGGTGGCCCAAACCCAGGACATGTCGCCCGAGGAGGCCCTTGCCGCCGCGGAGCGGAAACGCGCCGAAGGGAAGGAACCCGCGGCCGGCCGGCAGTGAGCGCTCCGCGATGGGCCCCGGGGCGACGGGCAATGAATGACCTTCGACTGCAATCCGTGGGCAGGCTTTCTCCCGATCTCGAATGGTTGAACTCTCCCTGTAGCAGGAAGGAATTCTTCCCGGGGGCTTCATGGCGGAAACGTCGGGTTCCATAGCACGCACGACGGCGGCGTACCGGATGCCGATCCGGCGGCCCGTGACGACGGCGATGATCTTCCTCACCCTGGTGGTGTTCGGGTGGAAGTCGTATCAGGAGCTCCCCATCAGCCTGATGCCCGACATCTCCTACCCCACGCTGACGGTGCGCACGGAATACGAAGGCGCGGCGCCGGAAGACGTGGAACAGCTCCTCACCCGGCCGCTGGAAGAGACGCTGAGCATCGTGAGCGGGATGAAGGAGATCAGCAGCATCTCGAGCCCGGGCGTCTCCGAGATCATCCTCGAGTTCACGTGGGACACCGACATGGTGACGGCCCAGCAGGACGTGCGCGACCGCCTCGACCTCTTCGAACCGCCCCGGGAAGTAACCGAGAAGCCGGTGATCCTCCGCTACGACCCCACGCTCGATCCCGTGATGCGGGTGGCCATCACGCCGCCGCCCCCGCCCGCCGGCGCCGCGCCCGACCCCGAAATACAGCAGGCCGAACTGACCCGGATCCGCGAGGCGGCGGAACGGCACATCAAGGGCGACCTCGAGGCCGAGCCGGGGATCGCCCAGGTCTCGGTGAAGGGCGGCCAGGAGGGGGAGATCCAGATCCGGGTCGACTCGGAGCGCCTCAAGAACCTCGGCCTGTCGCTGGACGCGGTGGCCACGGCCCTCGCCCAGCAGAACATCAACCTGTCCGGCGGGAGCCTCAAGGAAGGACGGACCGAGTACCTCGTTCGGACCCTCAACGAGTTCGAGGACATCGCCGAGATCGGCCAGACGCCCATCCCGTCGCAGACGGGCCGCGCCGTCCGGCTACAGGATTTTGCCGAGGTCCTCTTGGGCGCCCGGGACCGCGACACGGTGGTACGGATCAACGGGCTCGAAGCCGTCGAGCTCGAGATCTACAAGGAAGGCGACGCCAACACCGTGGACGTGGCCAACCGGCTCAAGGATCTGCTGGGCTTCGATCGCGAGCGGAGCCTGACCGAGCGGCTGATGGACCGGATGGCGTCGGCCCAAGCCCCCGTCGACCCCGAGGACGAGGCCCGACAGCGGCTGGTGCGAACGGTGCGAAGCCACCTGCCGCGGGGCGCGCAGCTCACCCTCATCAGCGACCCGTCCCGGTTCATCGTGGACGCCATCCGCGACGTCCAGCAATCGGCCCTCGTCGGGGGCGCCCTCGCCCTGGCGATCCTCTACCTGTTTCTGCGCGACCTCAAGAGCACCGTGGCCATCGGCCTCGCCATCCCCATCTCGGTCATCACCGCTTTCGTCCCCATGTACCTCAGGGGCATCAGCCTCAACATCATGTCCCTGGGCGGGCTGGCCCTGGGCATCGGCATGCTGGTGGACAACTCGGTCGTGGTCCTCGAGAGCATCTTCCGATGCCGAGAAGAGGGCGACGGCGTGCTGGACGGCGCCGATCGGGGCACGCGCGAGGTGGCGGGCGCCGTGATCGCCTCGACCCTCACCACGGTGGCCGTCTTCTTCCCCATCGCCTTTGTGGAAGGCATGGCGGGCGAATTCTTCGGCGACCAGGCCCTGACGGTCACCTTCTCGCTGCTGGCGTCGCTGGTGGTGGCGCTGTTTCTCAACCCCATGCTGGCGTCGCGTCAGGGCCTGACCCTCGAACGATCCGGCGGAGCGGTCGGCATCGTGGGCGATTACCTCGCCCTGCGGGCCTCGGGCCGGAGCGGGATTGGAGCGGCCTTCGCGGCCGTGCCCCGGGCCATAGGTCGGGCCCGCGACGCCCTCGTCGACGCGGCGGTCGACACGGCGAGCCCCCTGCGCGGCAAAGGGAAATGGACGCCCCTCCTCCTGTTGGTGCTTGGCCCGATCCTGGTCGCGGTGTTCCTGTTCCGCGTGCTGTTGATGGCTGTGGGGGCGGTGCTGGTGGCGCTGTTGCTGCTGGTGGGCCTCGTGGCGCTGGCGGTGCTGGCGGTGGTGTCGCGCGTCCTGCGGATCGTGCTGTGGCTCCCGCTCCGGGCCTTCACGAACGGGTTCAACGCCCTGCGCGAGGGGTACACCGTGTCGCTCCGGCGGGGGCTGCGCTTCAGTCCGCTGGTGCTGGCGGCGGCGGCCCTCGTGGCGCTCCACGCGGCCCACACGAGCACCGGCCTCGGGCGCGAACTCATCCCACAACTGAAGCAGGGCGAGTTCGGCATTCGCATGGAGGCGCCCCCGGGCACCCGGCTCGAGGAAACGGAAGCCCGGGCGCGGACGATTGAGCAGGCGGCCCGGGCCCTGCCGGAGATCGAGTCCGTCGCCGTCCAGGTCGGCATGGAAAAGACGGAGACCTCCGGCAATCGCGGAGAGAACATCGCCAATTTCACCGTCAAATTGCGCGATCCCAAGGTAAACGTGGCGCGGCAGGACGCGATCATGGAAAACCTGCGCCGCCGCATCGCCGCGGTCACGCCCGACGAGATCACCTTTACCCTGCCGACCCTGTTCAGCTTCAAGACGGCCGTGGAGCTGCAGATCCGAGGGGACGACCTCGAGGAACTGCGCCGGGTAGGTCGGCGCGTGCTGGACGCCCTCCAGGGCATCGAAGGGCTCAAGGATGCCGAGCTCAGCGTCAAGAGCGGGTATCCGGAGGTCATCATCACCCTGGACCGCGACCTGTTGGCGGCCCGGGGCATCGCGGTGGAGGAGGTGGCCCAGCGGCTGCGCACCGAGGTGCAGGGCGAAGTGGCGACGCGCTACGACCGGGGCGGCGAAAAGATCGACGTCCGCGTGCGAGCCGACCGCCGGCGTCTGCAGAGTCTTCAGGACCTGCGGGCCTTGTCGGTGGTGGACGGCACGCCGCCCGTCCCGCTCTCGGCGGTGGCCCGCATCGAAGTGGTGGAAGGCCCCAGCGAGATCCGGCGCATCGACCAGCGCCAGGTGGCCCTCGTCACGGCCAACGTACAGGGGCGCGACCTCGGCGCCGTGTCCGCCGACATCCAGGATCGGATTCGTCGCGTGCCCAAGCCCGCCGACTACTCCTTCGTGCTGGGCGGCCAGAACCGGGAGCTGCAGGAGAGCTACCGCAGCCTGATCTTCGCCCTCCTGCTGGCGGCGTTCCTGGTGTACGTGGTCATGGCTTCCCAGTTCGAGTCTCTGGGCCACCCCGCGCTCATCATGTTCTCGGTGCCCCTGGCCTTCGTCGGCGTGGTCTACACCCTCGACTTCCTCGAGATGCCCCTGAGCATCGTGGTGTTCATCGGCGGCATCATCCTGGCCGGCATCGTGGTCAACAATGCCATTGTCCTGGTGGACTACATCAACCAGCTTCGCGGCCGGGGGCTTCCCAAGGCCGCGGCCATCGTCGAGGCGGGACGCGTCCGGCTGCGGCCCATCCTCATGACCACCCTCACCACGGTCCTCGGGCTCATCCCCATGGCCCTGTGGTCCGGCGAGGGCGCCGAGATGCGCGCCCCCCTCGCCGTCACCCTCATCGCGGGACTCAGCAGCTCGACCCTGCTCACGCTGTACATCATCCCCATGCTGTACTACCTCTTCGGCGGCCGCGACCCGGCGCCCGTCCACGTTGCCCCGGACGACGGACGCGCCGACCGCGGCGTCGCGAAGCCGGAGCTGTCGGAGTCGCGGGCGTGATGAAGCGCACCCTGCCCGATCTCGCGCTGAAGCGCCCCATTACGATGGCCATGGTGGTGGTGACCGTCCTGGGCCTCGGCGCCATCGCCGGCTACCGGATACCCGTCGAGTTCATCCCCCGCCTCGACATGCCCTTCATCGTCTGCTTCATCCCCTATCCCGGCGCCACGCCCGAGCAGGTGGAGCGCGAGGTGGCCATTCCGGCGGAGGGCGAGTTCCGCACCGTGTCCAACCTCAAGCGCATCGTCACCCAGTCCGACAGCAACGGCTGCAACGTGCGCCTCCAGTTCGAGTGGGACGCCGACATGACCCTCGCCACGGCCGAGGTGCGCGACCGGATGGAGCGCCTCAAGCTCGAGCTACCCCCGGAGGTCGACCGGCTCATGCTCCGGCGGTTCAGCTCGAATTCCTTGCCCATCATGGCCTTCGCGCTGTACCGGGCCGGAGACGAGGAAGAGCTGGCCCACCGGGTGCGCACCCTGCTTCAGCCCCGATTGATGCGCGTCGAGGGCGTGGCCGAGGTATCGGTCTTCGGCAAGCCCGAGCGGGAAGTCATCATCGAGTTCGACCAGGACGCCCTGCGCCGCCACGGCCTCGGCCTCTACCAGGTGGTCGGCCGGCTTCAGGCCAGCAGCCTCAACGTCTCCGTGGGCAACCTCGTCGAAGGGAAGACCAAGTACTACGTGCGGGCCCGAGGCGAATTCACCCGGCCCCGGCAGATCGCCGACCTGGTGGTGGGCCCGAACGCCTTGCGCCTGTCTCAGGTCGCCCGCGTCAGCTACCAGGCCCGGGAGCAGGACGAGGAGTTCTTCATCGACAGCAAAGGCGGGGTCTTCGTCCTGGTGGTGAAGGAGTCCGAGGCCAACACCATCGCCACGTGCCGGGCCGTGGCCGCGGAGCTCGAGGCGGCCCGCCGCGACCCGGTCTTCGAGGGCATGGACGTGCTGATGTTCATGGACCAGTCGGACATCATCCTCTCGGCCCTCAACGGGCTGCGCGAGGCGGGCAAGACGGGGGGCCTCCTCGCCGTGGCCGTCCTGTTCCTGTTCCTGCGCCGGTTCCTGCCCACGGTCATGGTGTCGCTGGCCATTCCGGCTTCCCTGACCTTCGGCCTGGTCTACATGTATTTCACCGGGATTTCGCTCAACCTCGTCACCCTGGCGTCGATGATCATCGCGGTGGGCATGCTGGTCGACAACGCCATCGTGGTGATCGAGAACATCCACCGCTACGGGCAGATGGGGTTCGGGCCCGAAGAGCGTGCCCGCCGCGGCGCCAACGAAGTGGCCCTCGCCGTCACTGCGTCCACCCTCACTACCCTCGTCGTCTTCCTCCCCATGTTCTACCTCGAGACCGGCGAGATGGCCGTCTACATGCGCCAGTTCGCGGGGCCCGTGTCGGTGGCCCTGCTGGCGAGCCTCTTCCTGGCTCTCACGGTGGTGCCCGTCGCCGTGGCGCGGATTCAACCGCCCACCGTCCTGCGCGAACGGCTCGGATCCCGCCGACGGTTCCGGCTCCCCGGCGCCTTCGCCTTTCTCGGACGGGCGGCGCGACTGCAGCCGTTCCGCCGCGTCACGGAGGCCTACCTCGGTCTGCTGGGCGGGGCGCTGCGGATGCGGGCGGCCGCGGTGCTCGCCATCGTTGTTCTGATCCTCCTGACCTACGCCGTGCCCTACCAGAAGGTGGGCGTCCAGAAGATGCCCACCGTCGACACGCGCCAGGTCGACATCGAAGTCGTCCTCGATCCCAACTTCGATCGGGAACGGGCCCGCGAGACCTTCGCCCTGCTCCAAGGCGTCATCGAGCGGCAACGGGAAGAGCTCGGCGTCAAGCACATCTTCGTGAACTACCGGCCCGGCGGCGGCTCGATTCAGGTCTACCTCCTCCAGCCCGAGGACCTCGCGCCGGGCGAGCGATTCCCCTACACCACCGAACAGGTCCTCGACATCCTGTGGCAACAGTTCCCTCCGCGCCTGCCGGGGGTGGAGCTGCGCTTCGCCATCGCCGAGGCCGGCGAAGGGCAGACCCGCAACGTCACGGTGATGCTCCGCGGCGAGGACAACGGCGTCCTCGAGGGGTACGCCGAAAACTTCAAACGCCTGCTGGCCACCGTCCCCGGCCTGCGCGATCCCCAGACCGACACAGAACGCGCCCGGCCCGAGGTGCGGATCCGGATCGACGAAGACCTCGCCGAACAGGAAGGGGTCAGCCCCCTGGTGGTGGCCCGGTCCGTGGACTTCGCGCTGCGCGGCATCCGGTTGCCCTACATCAAGCAGGGCGGCCGGGAGATCCCCGTGTGGGCCCAGTTCCGCGAGGAGGACCGCGAGACCCGGGCGAACCTCGAGAACGTCACGGTCCTTGCCAACGACGGCGAGTTAATTCCCCTGAACCGGCTCGTCACCCTGGAACGGGGCCACAGCCCCCAGGCCATCCGCCGCATCGACGGCAAGAACGTGGTGACGCTGACGGCCAAGCTCACGGGTTCCGACCTCGGCGCCGTGATGCGCGAAGTGAACGCCCGCATCGCCGCCTTCGAGCTGCCCCCGGGGTACACGCTGCGTCTCGGCGACGAGTTCATGGAGCTCGACACCAACATGGCGAATTTCTTCACCTCCCTGCTCCTGTCCATCATCCTCATCTACATCGTTATGGGCGCTCTCTTCGAGTCCTACGTGCTGCCCCTCTCCATCCTCACCACCGTGCCCCTCGCCTTCATCGGCGTGTACTGGACCCTGTACTTCACCAACACCTCCCTGGATACCGTCGCCTTCATCGGATGCATCCTCATGGTCGGCGTCGTGGTCAACAACGGCATCATCGTCATCGACCACATCAACCAACTGCGGCGAGGCGGACGGGACCGCACCGCGGCCATCCTGCAGGGCGGGCGAGACCGTCTGCGCCCCGTCATGATGACCGCCCTCACCACCATCCTCGGGTGCGTGCCCCTGGCCCTCGGCGGCGGCGTCGGCCGCGAGATTTCCTTCACCAGCCTCGGCCGCGCGCTCATCGGCGGCATGACCACGGGCACCCTCCTCACCCTCGTTGTCGTGCCCCTCTGTTACACCCTCATCGACGACGCGCGCACGTGGTTCCTGCGCTATTTCGCCGACCTCCGCCGCC
>CAYVOE010000219.1:2673-8440 GCA_964452795.1 uncultured Nitrospiraceae bacterium | reverse complement strand
GTACCTCTACATGATTTCCATCCTGGCGGCCATCGGGGGGTTCCTGTTCGGGTATGACCTGAGCATCATTACGGGGGCCATGCTCTTCCTGCAGGATTACTTCGGGCTCTCGCCGTCGGACACGGGCGGTCTGACGGCCAGCGCCATCTTCGGGTGCATCTTCGGCGCCCTGGTCGCGGTCTACGTGGCCGACAAGGTGGGACGTCGCCGCTCGTTGTTCATCGCGGGAGTGCTGTTCCTGATCTCGTCGGTCTGGAGCGCCATCGCCACGGGCCTGTTCGAGTTCTACGTGGCCCGGGCCATCGGCGGCGTCGGCGTGGGCATCGCCACCGGCGTGTCGCCCATGTTCATCGCCGAGATCTCGCCCGCCAAGCTGCGGGGCCGCATGGTCACGGTCAACCAGCTCTCCATCGTGGTGGGGATCGTGACGTCGATCCTGGTGGCCCTGTTCCTGTCCAGGGGCGGCCACTGGCGCCTGATGTTCGCGTCGGAAGTGGTGCCGAACGTGCTCCTCCTCATGGGTCTGGCCGCCGTCCCGGAAAGCCCGCGGTGGCTGGCGGCCCGGGGACGGTTCGACGGCGCCCTCCACATCCTGTCGCGCATCAACGGCGCCGCCCGGGCCCGTGAAGAGCTCGACGAGATCCGGTCTCAGTTGACGGAGGAGACGGGGAGCTTTCGCGAACTGCTGCAGCCGGGCGTGCGCTACGCCCTCATCACGGCGTGCATCCTTATGATCTTTCAGCAAATCAACGGCGTCAACATGATCCTGCTCTACGGCGCCAAGATCCTGGTCGAGGCCGGAATCGGAAGCCCTACCGACGCCCTGCGCAACGCGTTGTATCCCAACACCCTGATCCTTATCTGCACCGTCGTGGCCTTCTACGTCGTGGCCCGGTTCCCCCGCCGCCACATCCTCATGACCGGCGTTACCGGCATGGCCCTCGGCCACCTGCTCATGTCCTTCGCCTTCTACACCGAATCGCACCGGCCGCTCCTCAGTGTGCTGGCCATGCTTGTGGCCGCCGGGTCCTTCACCCTCACCCTCGCCCCCGTCGGCTGGGTGGTGGTGTCGGAGTTCTTCCCCAACCGCGTCCGCGGCAAGTGCATGGGCGTCGTGACCTTCTTCCTGTTTACGTCGTCCTTCTTCTGCGCCCTTTGGTTCCCCCGGATCACGGCCGGGTTCGAGCGGGCCTACGGCACCCAGTCCGGGGCCTACCTGGTCTTCGCCGGCATCTGCCTCGCCTGCGTCTTCTTCGTGTGGAAGTTCATTCCCGAGACGAAGGACATGACCCTGGAAGACATCGGCCGGTTCTGGCTCCGCAAGGGCAAGCTCGAGGCCGCCGCGCCCGTCGCCGCGTCTCCGTCTCCCCTGGGCGGACCGGACACGCTGAACTAGCCGGACCCCCGCGCGCGTGGAGCGCTTTGCCTCCGACATCCCCCTCGATCGCCCGTCAAGGGGGATGTCAATTCCAGAACCGTCGTCGATGCGTGCGATTTCGCCGAAACCTTGACCCCGCCGGCTCCGGTCGTTACCCTGAACGAACACGGGGCGGTGACGGTGGTTCCGAATTTTCCGCGAAGTTTTCACGACGGGGCGGTCTGTTGTCCGCGAACGTCGCCGAGCGGCATCCCTCCCGTCGGCGAGAGGCACACGATGAATCCCCCACGAATGTACATACTCATCCTGTTGGTGGCCGGAATGCTTGCGGCGGCGTGGTATGCCCCGGCTCAGCCCGCCGAGGGCCCCGAGGCCGAGACGGCGGAGGAAACGCCGGCCCCGCCGGAGGATCCCCAGTCGTTCGAGGGCCGTATGGCCGCGCTGGAACGAGCGGAACGCGAGGCCCAGGCGCGGTTGGAAACGGTGAGCGCGGCGACGGAAATCGCCGAGGACGTGCGGGCCGTGCTGGCCGAGAAATACGCCCAGGCCATGGCGGAATACCGCGCGGCGCGGGACTGGCTGGCGAAGACGGAAGCGTTCGCGCGCGAGGCCGCGCCGCCGGAGCCCGAAGCCGAGACCGAGGCCGCGACGGAAGCGCCGGTCGAGGAGCCGGACATGGGCGATCCGTCGACCATCCCCCTGGCCGATCTCGAGCGGTTCCTCGACACCCTCAAAGAACAGCTCGACGAATCCCGGGAGCGTCAGAACGCCCTCGACACGGAGCTCAACCAGCGGGGCGAGCGCCGCCAGGAACTGCCGGAACTCATCGCCCAGGCCCAGGAGCGTCTCGAAGCGGCCGCGGCGGAGGCGGGCCAGACGCCCCCCGCCGATATGCCGCCGGCCCGGGCCCAGGCGCAGCAGATGTGGGCGGAGGCACGGCTGCGGGCCGTGGAAAACGAGCTTCAGGCCTTGAAAACCGAGCTGCAGACCTTCGATGCCCGGGGCCGAGCCCTCCTCGACCGGCAACAGGAGACGGCCCGGCGCGTGTCGGAACTGGCCACGCGTCTTGAAGGCCTCCAGCAGGTGGCCGTCGTGCGCCGGATTCAGGAGGCGGAAGCGGCCGAGGAGCAGGCCCGGCGGGCTGCGCTCGAGTCGGCATCGGCCGCTCCGGAGGTTCGCGACTATGCCGAGCTTCTGGCGGCGGAAAACCGCGAACTGACCGAGCGGCGGGGCGGCCCCGACGGCATCCTGGCGGAGCACGCCCGGGTCGAGCGGGAACTCGAGCAGGTCGAGGAAGCGAACGAGGCGATAGAGCAGGAGCACGCCCAGGCCGTGGAACGCGAGAAGACCGGCCGGTCCAACTATGCCTTCGGGCTCTTGCTGCAGCGGGCGCGCACGGGACTTCCCGACGGCGAACTGCTCCGCCGCCGCGTGCGCGAGATCCAGCGCGAGATCGACCGTCTCAACGCCGAGCTCACCGAGCTCGAGGCCCGGCGCCAGGTCCTGGCCGATCCCGACGCGATCGCCGAGGAGGTGCTGGCCGCGAGCGGAGACGCCCTGACCGACGACGAGCTGGAGCGGCTGCGGGACCTGCTGACGGACCTCCTGGAAGCGCAGCGGGCCCATATCGACAGCCTGATCACCGACGGGAACCGCCTGTTCTTCGCCCTGTCGGACCTGTTGTCGGAAGAGCAGAGCCTGCTTCGGACCCTCGACGCCTTTTCCGCTTACATCGACGAACGGGTGCTGTGGGTGCGCAGCAGCGACGTCCTACGCTGGCGCGACGCCGCCCATGCCGCCGACGCCCTGCGCTGGCTGGCGTACGCGCCCCATTGGCGCATGTTGCCCCGGGCGCTCATCGAGCGGGCCCGGGAGGTCCCGATTCAGGTCGGACTGGTCGGCGTGTTCTTTCTGGCGACCCTCGGATTCCGACGCCGGCTGACCCGCCAACTGCGCGAATTCGGCGAGCGCGCGGAGAAATCCACGTGCACGTCCTTTCGACCCACGGTGGAAGCCCTGGTTGCCACGCTCCTGCTGGCGGCGCCGGCGGGGCTGCTGGTGTGGTTCACCGGCACCCAGCTCGAGGCCTGGCGCGCCGCGGAATCGCCCCCGTGGTCCGAGGCGGTGGAAGCCCCGTCCACCTCGCTCCTCCGGGAGACTCCGACGGCCGACGGGGCGGTTTCCCGGGTCGATCCCGTGGATTTCGTGCCGGTGGCGGGCCGCGGCCTGGTGGCCATCGGCCTCACCCTGCTCGCGTTCGGGACGGTCCGCCAGCTTATCCGACCCAAGGGCCTCGCGGAATCGCACTTCGACTGGCCCTCGGCCCAGCTCCGGGCCCTGCGCCGCCACCTGCTCGGCCTGATGCCCGTGCTGGGCCTGTCGCTGGCGATAACCTACGGACTGGAGGCGCAACCGGTCGAGGCCTGGCGCCATTCCCTCGGACGGCTGGCCTTCGTGGTGGCCATGGGCGCGCTCGTGGTGTTCGCCCACCGCACCCTGCGTCCCCGCGGCGGCGCCCTCCTCGAGCTGCTCGAGCTGCGGCTGTTCCAGAAGAAAAGCCGGCTGCGGCCGCTGTGGCACCTGGCCGGCGTGGGCGTGCCCCTGGCCCTGGCGATCCTGGCGCTTACGGGCTACTACTACACCGCCCTTCGGCTGGGCGTGCGCTTCTACGCCACCTTGTGCGTAGCCATGGCCGCCCTCACGGTGGCCGCCCTGGTGCTGCGCTGGGTCTTCGTGATGCGGCGCGGCGTGGCGATCGAACAGGCCCGACGCAAACGTGCCGCCGCCAAGGAAAAGGAAGGGACCGAGGCCGCCGCCGTGGTCGTCGAGGAGGAGCACGAACTCGACGTGGCCCGGATCGGCGTCCAGACGCGGCGCCTCATCCGGGCGACGGTGGGCTTCGGATTCGTCATCGGGCTGTGGCTGGCCTGGGCCTCCGAATTGCCGGCCCTGGGCGTCCTCGACGAGCTGCCTCTGTGGAGCGGCGCCGCCATCACCGCCGCGGACCTGCTCCTCGCCCTGCTGGTCGGCGTGATGACGGTCGTGGCGGTGGCCAACTTGCCGGGATTTCTCGAGATCTCCGTGCTGCAGCGGCTCAGCCTGGGCTCGGGCGAGCGCTACGCCATCCGCACCCTCACGGGCTACGCCCTCGGCATCGTGGGGATCGTCCTGGCCCTCTACGCCCTCGGCGTGACCTGGAACAAGCTCCAATGGCTGGTGGCGGCGGTCAGCGTGGGTCTGGGCTTCGGGCTGCAGGAGATCTTCGCCAACTTCATCTCCGGGCTCATCATCCTGTTCGAGCGCCCCATCCGCGTGGGCGACACCGTCACCATCGGCGACATCAGCGGCACGGTCACGCGCATCCGCATCCGGGCCACGTCGATTATGGGCTTTGATCGGAAAGAGCTTATCGTGCCGAACAAGGAGTTCGTCACAGGGCAACTCATCAACTGGACCCTGTCGGACAACACCCTGCGCATCGTGATCCCCGTGGCCGTGCCCCACGGCACCGACGCTTCCCGGGTGCTGCGCATCCTCGAACGGGTCGCGCGGAGCACGGAGAACGTCATGGAAGACCCCGCCCCGATCATCCTGTTCTCGGGCTTCGGCGAGGGCACGCTGAAGTTCGAGCTGCGCGCCTACTGTCCCGACCTCGAATCGTTCCTGCAGGTGCAGCACGACCTGTTCATGGGCGTCAACGAGGCCTTCGCCCGCGAGAACATCTCCCTGGCCGCTCCCCGACGCGATCTCCACGTCCGCTCCGTGCCCGGGTCGGTCTCCGGTCTTTCGGGCCTGATCGGCCGTCGCTCTCCCGAGAGCTGACCGGAGCGATCCCGGGCCGCCGTTTGCAGACTCCTCGGTCCTTGAGGCAGAATTGCTCCTTTCGCCCGGGCGGGCATTTTACGTCAAAGGAACGGCCACCCATGGACCTCGCCAAGCAGATTCGTCTCAACCGCATCTTTCACCGGCCCACGGGGCGCCTGTGCTCGCTGGCCGTGGACCATTTCATGACCTACCAGAAGGGCCTGCCCCGCGGCCTCACCGACGTACCCCGCACCCTGGCGCGGGCCCTGGTCGCGGAACCCGACGCGGTGACGATGATGAAAGGCATGGCCAAGAGCGCCTGGGCGCCTTTCGCGGGCCGGTGCGCGCTCATCGTGGGGTCCGTGGCCCTCTCGGTCGACGACTCCATCACCCACGTCATGGCCCGGCCCGAGGAAGTTCTGCGCCTGGGCGCCGACGCCATCTCCGTGGCCATCGGCGTTCGAGGCCCCCGGGAAGACAACTATCTCCGGATCCTGTCCCAGCAGGTCGAGGAGGCCGACCGCATCGGCCTTCCCGTCGTCGCCCACATCTATCCCCGCGACTTTACCGGCGAGCCCCGGATCG
>CAYVOE010000219.1:0-2663 GCA_964452795.1 uncultured Nitrospiraceae bacterium | reverse complement strand
CCGTCGCTCATGCCGCCATGCTGCTGGAACGCGGGCTGGTCGAGCGGATCGTCCACGACCCCGAGAATGTCATGTGGGCCCTGCGGGTGGGCATCGAGTGCGGCGCCGACGTCATCAAGATCCCCTTCACGGGCGACGCCGAGTCCTTCCGCGAGATCGTGGACACCAGCCCCGTGCCCGTGGTCGCCGCGGGCGGACCCCAGAGCCGCAGCCTGCGCGAGGCCCTTCAAATGATGACCCAGGTGCTGGCCGCCGGCGCGCGAGGCGCCACCATCGGCCGGAACATCTGGGGCACCGACGACCCCGCCCACGCCCTCTACGCCTTCAAGGCGGTCCTCCACGACAACCTCACCCCCGACGAGGCCATCGACCGGGCCGACGAGTTCGTCCGCATCGTCGACGCCTGACCGCCCGCGGCTCCGGACCCGAGCGCGGCCTTCGCCGGACGTCGGTTTCGTCGACGCTGTAACGCCCGCTAGGCTTTAACTCCCTAGCGGGCTTTGTGTTAGTATGGGCCCATCCGGGGCCGGGACGGTGATGAAGGTCTCTGCTCCGCCGACATACAGGGAGTATTCGATGAAATTGCGCGCGTGGACGTGGAATTCGATCGTATGCAGCATGATCGGCGTATGCGCCGTATTGGCGGGTTGCGGCCCCGCGAACGGTCCCCGCACGGCGGCCATACCGACCGCCGAGCCCGGCTCCCGCATCACCGAAACCAGTCCCGGAGAGCCGGTGGACGGCGACTGGCTGATGAACCGATTCATCGTCGAGATGCCTCACCTCAACCCGAACCTGGGCACGGGCGACGCCTATACGCAGCGCATCGCAAACCTGATCTACGATTCGCTTCTGGAGAGGGACAACACCACCCTGGAATACGGGCCGCGCCTGGCCGAGTCGTATGAAATTTCGCCGGATCACCTGACCTACACCTTCCACCTGCGCCGCGACGCCCGGTTCAGCGACGGCGAGCCCCTGACGGCCCACGACGTCAAGTTCACCTTCGAACGGATCATGGATCCGGCCGTGGACGCCGCCGACCTGCGCAACTACTTCCTCAACATCGACCGTTGCGAGGTCCCCGACGACTACACGGTGGTCTTCATCTGCAAGGAGCCCTATTTCAAGACCCTGTCGTCGGTGGCGGACATGCTGGTGATGCCGCGCCACATCTTCGGGACCGGCGATTTCAACACCCACCCCAACAACCGCCACCCCATCGGCACGGGCCGGTTCACGCTGGAGAAGTGGGAAACCAACCAGCAGGTCGTCCTGGCGCGGAACCCCAATTACTGGGGCAAGAAGCCGCACCTCGAGAAGCTGGTCTACAAGATCATCACGGACGACAACGCGGCGCTCCAGGTCCTCGAGCAGGGCGGATTGGATGTCATGGGCTTCAGCGCCGACCAGTGGGTCATGCGGACGCGCCATCCCTCGTTCGACGACAAGTTCGACCGCTACGAGTACTACGGCCCCTTCCACAGCTACATCGGGTGGAACACGCGCAAGCCCCAGTTCTCCGACAAGCGCGTGCGGCAGGCCCTGACCATGCTCCTGGACCGCGACCTCATCCTCAAGACCATCTACCACGGCTACGGCCAGGTCGTGACCAACAGCTTTTACATCAACACCATCGAGTACAACCGGGAACTCGAACCCTTTCCCTTCGATCCGGAGGCGGCCAAGAAGCTGCTCGACGAGGCGGGCTGGGTCGACACCAACCAGAACGGCATCCGAGACAAGGACGGCGTCGAGTTCCGATTCGAGTTTCTCATCGCGTCGGCCGGCGACGAAGACGAGCAGCTCGCCACGGTCTACAAAGAAGAGCTTAGGAAAGCCGGCATCGACATGACCATCCGGCCCCTCGAATGGGCCACCATGATCCAGGCCATCCACGAGCGCAAGTTCGAGGCCTGTCGCATGGGCTGGTCCCTCGACGTCGAGCAGGACCCCTATCAGCTCTGGCACTCGAGCCAGGCGGAGAAGGGCTCGAATTACGTGGCATTCATCAGCGAGGAGGCCGATCGCCTGATGGAAGAGGCCCGGCTCGAGTTCGACCACGAGAAGCGGGCCGCCCTTTATCATCGTCTGAGCGCCATCATCCACGAAGAGCAGCCCTACACGTACCTGTACTGCACCAAGGCGCTGGTGGCCGTCGACAAACGTTTCCGCAACGTCAAGGTCTATCCGCGCGGGCTGGACTCGACGGAGTGGTGGGTCCCGGCCGAACTGCAGCGCTACAAGTAGTCGCGGCTGAGACTGCAACACGAGAATCTCCTATGGATCGAGTCTCAAAGGCTGTCCGAAGCAGAATCATGGCATCGGTCCGTACGCGGGACACCGGTCCGGAATTGGCGGTGCGGTCTCTGGTGCATAGACTGGGGTATCGGTATTCCCTGCGGCGAAATGACTTACCGGGAAAGCCGGACTTAGCGTTTGTGAGCCGGAGAAAGGTCATTTTCGTTCATGGATGCTTCTGGCACGGCCATTCGTGCAGAAGGGGCCGACTGCCGAGGAGCCGGCAGGACTACTGGCACGAGAAGATCGCCAAGAACAAGGCACGGGATAGAGACCAGATAACTCGGCTAGTCAAAGCGGGGTGGTCGGTCATGGTGATTTGGGAATGCCAACTCAACTCGATGAAACGCGCGCTCGAGACG
>CAYVOE010000218.1:0-8548 GCA_964452795.1 uncultured Nitrospiraceae bacterium | reverse complement strand
CGTTTTCATTCATCATGGCGGCCGCGCAAGCGGCTTGGGGGCTCGCAATGACGGGCGGGGGCAGGCTCACAGCCCCGTTGAGCGCAGTCCTCGTAGTCCTACGACGGGTGAAACCACCCACATGCGCCCATCAAACGCCGGCCTCCTAATCCACGGCGCCATCGCAGGCCCCGGTCATTCTCGGCTCAGGGCCACGATGGCGCGGGCGATCTCGTCGCGCTTGGCCTGGACGGCGTCGGGGTCGCGGCTGAACCGGACGAGGTCGGGGACGAGCGCTTCGAGGTCGAGGGCGCGCCGGGCGATCTCGAGGATCGGGCTCCGGGGCGAGCGGGCGGCGACGCGGATGGCGTGGGCCCGCAGCAGGGCGAGGTAATCGTAGTCCTCGATGCCGTCGCGGATGTTCTCCCACCGAATGGAGTCGACGGGTCCGGCGGTGCCGGGGTACACCAGGAACCCGTCGCCGTGGGTGGGGGTGATGTCGAGCTGGTCGAAGTAGGGGTTCTGACCCGGTTCGGTGTAGTTGATGCTCCAGTAGTGAAATCCCTGAACGTCGAGGGCCCAGGCCTGCCAGAAGAGGAGGCGGTGCTCGACGGCCTGGAAGTCGATGAAGAAGTTGCCGTAGGGCTTGGCCGGAAAGGCATCGACGAAGAGCCAGACCTGGTGGCCCTCTTCGAGCCGTTTCAGGATGGGTTCGTTGTTGAGGGTATCGAACATCTGGAGGTGGACACCCCAGATCCGACCCATCTCGGGCAGGTAGGGCTCGAGGCCGGCGGTGGTGACCATGAGGGGAATGTCCGGAGCGATGCGGTTCCAGAGCTGCATGCGCTCGCTGAGCCTTGGCCAGGCCGGCGGCGCGGGGTCGTCGGCGATGTGGCAGAAGGCGCGATCCTTCAGCTTGTGACGAACCACGAAGGCGTTGGCCTGCTCGAGCTGCTCCGGCGTGTCGAGGAGGCTGGCGGGAACGGCGAAGGTGGTGACGCCGCGGGCCTGGAGGTCGTCGAGGCGCGCCTCGAACCGGCGAAGGCTGGCGGCGTAGTCCGGGCTTTCGGCCGGCAACTGGCAGCCTTCCCGGAGGGTGACGCGGTGCTCGAGGGCGTTCTGGAGATAGGCGGCGGATACGGACTCCGACGAACCCGTGTAGCCGAGCTGCCGGGCCCATTGGTAGGCGCCTTCCGGCCAGAAACCGAAGTCGGTCTTGAGGGCGGGCGTGGCCGGCAGGTCGAAATCGTAGACTTCCGCTTCGATCCAAAACTCGAAGGGCCGGGTCTCGATGGCTTCCATCTCCAGCTTGCCCTTGTACAGGCCCGCCGGGATGCCGGGGGGCGCGTAGAGGGTGAACCACACGGGCGTGGTCTGGCCGCCCGGCGCGCTGAAGGGCTTGTACGGAGGCAGGGCGTCGGGACAGTCGCCCGTGGGACCTTCAAAATGAGTCGGCACCCGAACCGGATAGTACAGCACGTTGTGGATGGAAATGTTCTCGGCGGGGATGCGGGCCCTCCCGCTCTCGTGCACGAGATCTTCGAGGTGGAACGTCACGTCCGACAGGCGCCGGCCCGTGGGAGGACGAAGGGCAAGCTGGAAAGACTCGCGCTCGTTGCGGGCCAGGCGGACGCGCACGGCGGTGCGGATCTCGCCCTCGGGGTTTACCGAGTCCTGGCGGTAGATCTTCTCGAGGCCCGTTGCGAACCAGGCGGTGAAATCGCCCCGGGCGGCCACGGGCCGGTCGAGCACGCGCGGTCCCCGGTCTATGCCGTAGGGCGCGTCGGTCCAGGCCTCGAAGGTCGTGCGGGCGGGCTCGCCCACGACGAACTGGGTGTCGATGCCGCCGTGGGGCGCGGCGAGCCCGGCGTTGAGGGGGAAGTCGCGGCCGCCGGCCTTGAGCCGGGCCATAAATTCGTACGCCCCGTCGCCGGGAGCCGTCCATTCGTACGAGCACACGATGACCTTGTCGGGAGCGGCGGCGAACCGCTGGCGGGGCAGGGTCCAGGTCTGGTCGCCGGCGCCCACCACGACGGCGGACATTTCGATGGAAGGCAGGGGATGGGTCGGCGCGATGCGGACCTCGAGGCGGCCGGGCGTGTAGTCGATCTGGGCGGCGAGCTCGGCACTGGCGAAGTCGACCCGCGACAGGCCCCGTATCACGTTGATGCGGTATTCCGTCTCCCAGACGTCGCCGGGGCGGTAAATCCGGGGCACCAGGGCCGCCTGCAGGCCGTGGCCCTCTTCTTCATCGAACAGCCCCAGGAAGGAGTGGATGTGGTCCGCGTTGAACACCGTGTAGACCGTCTCGCGCGCCGCGGGGTCGGTGGCGGCCATCCAGTTGCGGGCCGCGGGATGCCAGCCGCTGCGTTCGAGGCCGTGAACGCCGGAGAGGCTCGGCACGTCGATGCGATCTCCGTCGTCGACGACGCCCCCCGGCATGACCCGGCTGCACACCCACGGCGCCACCCACAGGTCCTGCGCCCCCGTGTTTTCGAGGCGCCAGCGCACGCGGAGGGACGATTCGTCGGGCAGGGGCTCCATGGTGCGGGTGACGCGGAGCCCGCGGATGTTGGGCCCGTCGCAGTCGTAGGTGTAGCGGATGACGGGACGGTCGCCGGCCTGGGGCAGGATCTCGACGCGCTCGTTGAGGCGACGGCTGGGGATGTAGGGGCTGCCCACGCCGAAGCCCTCGAGGAGCAGGCCGTCGGGACCGGCCACGTCGCGGCCCGTGCTCCGCACCACGCATTCGTCGATGCGGCCGCCGCCGGGCAGGAACACGTAGTTGAGGTAATGGCCCGCCACTTCAACCTCGTCGGTCACGGGAAGGGGGGCCTGGGCCGTCGCGGAGTACATCCAAGCGCCGAGGACCCAGGCCACGGCGGCGAATCGACACAAAGGGGGCATCACTCTCTCCCTGCGGGGCTGTGGCGTTCCCGAGCCGGTCTGGGGGTATTCCCGCCCCGTCGATCCGGGCACGCGCGAAACACAATGGCGGGAATCATACAATACGTCCGCGTCGCGGTGCAGTATCGGCTCGGAAAGACGGTTATTCCGCAGGCTCTTCGGGCTGGGGAGTCTCTTCCGCCTGCGGTTCTTCTTCCGTCTGCGGGTCCTCTTCCGGCTGGAGAGTCTCTTCCGGGCGGGGGCCGAAGAGGCGGTCCACGGCGTCGCGGATGTCGGTGGCGGTGGCCACGACGGTCTCGACCTGCCGGCGGCTGGTCAGCTCGACGTCGTCGACGGCGATGAGATCGAAGGGGTTGGCCATGGCCAGGATAAGGCGGTCCGGAGTCGCCGCGATGGGGATGCACTGGTGGTGGCGGGCCATGCGGGGGCTGATGAGGCCCGCGGTCCGGACATCGAGTTCCTCGTGCCGCAGGTCGACGTAGCGGGTCCGCAACTGGCTGGCGAGGACGCGGGCGATGATCGTCTCGCCCGTGTAGCCCTTCTCGATGAGGATGGACCCCAGGCGCCGGTGGGGCGCCCGCTCTTGTTCGGCGAGGGCGGAGCGCAACTGTTCCGGCGTGATGATCCCGGCTTCGATGAGGATCTCGCCCATCCGGCGGCGGTTGCCCGCCCGGTCGTAGGCAAGGGCCTCGATCTGGCCGGCGCCGACGAAGCGTCCCTCGGGATCGGCGTCGAGCTCGTCTTCGAGCTGGGCCCGAAGCCGCGCCACTTCCTGCCACGACTCCGGCGGCGGCGTCGCCGCGCCGCGTCCTTCGTCTTCCTCGCCCCAGGGTCTTTCGTGCACCTGCCGCTGCAGCTCGTCGAGGCGATCGGAGAGCGTGTCGAGGACGCGGAGATCCTGGCGCAGGGCCGACAGGTCCGACCGGAGCTCTTCGACGCTCGAGCCGCTCGCCGCGGCATCCTCCGCCCGCAGGGCCTCGAACTCCGCCTTCAGCTCGCCCAGGCGCTCCGTATTTTGGCGGGTCGCCTCGGTCCATTCCGCCACGGCCGACCGAAGGGCTTCCACGGAGCGGGCCGTCGCCTCCGCCGCGGTCACGGCCGGCGCGGCTTCGAGCCGTTGCCGGGTCTGCTCGAGGCGCTCGGCCAGTTCGGCCTGCGCCCGGGAGGCCTGGTCCCGCCATTGGGCGATGGCCTCTTCCAATCGGCGGAATGTGTCGCTGCGCGTATCGTCCATGGTCTGATCGTGTGTCCTGAACATGCCCCTGCGGGCTGCATTGTAGGGCAGGCCAAAAACGCCGTCAAGGCGCCCGGTTCGGGGATCGAAAGAGACATTGCCGGGGCCCAGCCGTTAATATATGGTTGAAGGTTGCCGTCGCGGGAAGGTCGCACGGGGCCCGATAGGGTTGGCACATCACAAAGAGGAATAAGCGGATACGATGCCCATGCTCGACTTTTTGAACGACCCGCAGCGCATCCATGCAGCGGCCGTCCATCTTCCGATTGCCCTGGCCCTTCTGGGGATCCCGTTGGTGTACCTCATCGCCGTGGTCCAGGACAAGGAGATTCTGCGCGGACTGGCCCTGGGCTGGTACGTGCTGCTGATCCTGGCCGCCCTGGGCTCCGTGTGGACGGGCGACCGCGCCAACGCGCAGGTCCCCACCACCCTGCCGAGCGAAGTGTACGACGTAATCGAGCGCCACGAATGGATGGCGAACCAGGTGTGGATCCTGGCCGCCGTCACGGCCGTGTTCATCGCGCTGAGCGCCATCCGGCTGAAGTGGTTCCGCGGCGCGACGATGGCCCTCGCCATGATCGCCAGCCTGGCCACCGGCGGCTGGGTCGCCCTCACGGGCCACTACGGCGGCGAGCTGGTCTACGGCCACGGCGTGGGCACCCCGGGCCGCGTGCTCGGTCAGGAGGATTCGCCCGCCGCGGCGCCCGGTCCCGCTCCGGCGGCCCCGCAGGTCTCTGTCCCCGCGCCCACGACTCCGGCGCCGGAGACGCTTCCGGAAACGCCGCCCCTCGACACGACGCCGGAGACGCCCGTGGCGCCCGCGGACCCCTTTGCACCGATCGAGCCGTCGCCGACCGATCCCTTCGCGCCGATCGCTCCGGAAAACACGCCGTTCCCGATGCCCGATACGTCCGAGCCGGCGGCGCCGCCGGTTCCTCCCGCCGACCCCGCGACGCCGGAGGCGTCGGACGAGGCCTTTTTCCCGGCCGTCCGGCCCATCGACCCCGTGGAAGCGGCGACAATCAGCTTCGTCCGGGACGTGCAGCCCATCCTGGACAACCACTGCGTCGAGTGCCACGAAGGCGACCGCGCCAAGGGCGACTTCCGCGTGACCTCGGTGGCGGAGCTGATGCTGGCCGGCCGCAAGTCGGGCCCCGGCGTCATCCCCTTCCAGCCGGACGAAAGCGCCATCATCGACTACATCCGGGGCATTCAGAAACCCCAAATGCCCCGCCGACGGGACCCGCTCACGGAAGACGAGCTCCACACCCTGCGCATGTGGATCGCGGCGGGCGCGACGGACGATTCGGGCTCGGCTCCCGCAGGCTCCGCGCCGGATACGGCTCCCGCGTCTCCCGACGACGCGGAACCGCCGGCCGTGCCTCCCGCGCCCGAGTTCGGCCCTTCGCCGGCGGGGGCCGACGCGTCCTCGACGCCCGAACCATCGAGGAGCCCCGCGCCGCCGGGGTTCTCGGCGGCTTCCGTCGCCCGCAGCACTCATGGGGCCGAAGACGTGCTGTCCGCCCTCCCGGTCGTTGCGGCTTTGCCGGTGCGGTGAGGCGAGAACAGCGGGACGGCGGGCAGCGCCGCGCCGGTTCGTCGAAAACCGATCCCGAAAGTACGGAGAGAGGAGTCTGCTCATGATGCGTCTGTCGGTGGTTCTGGCGGTATTGCTGGTTTCGAGTTTCGGGGCGCAGGGCGAGAACGGAGACGCGACGCCCGTGACGCTTCCTTCCACGCCGTGGAGCCACGACGGCACCCCCTTCCTGGGGACCTACACCTTCGGCAAAGAGCCGCTCGAGGACTTCCGGCAGGCCGCCGAGGCCGGCATGAACGTGCTCATCGCGGGGACCGAAGCCATGGACCCCGCCACGCCGGAGGGCGCTTTCTGCCGCGACAACGGCCTCAAGTTCCTCTATCACCTGACCAAGCACCTGTACCACGGCGTGCGGCTCCGCGAGCCCGTTACGGCCGATCAGACCACAATCCCGCTCTACTTCGCGTCGCGCGTCCCCGAGAAGGACTCGCGCCTGGTACAAATTAACGACGAGCTCATCCGCTACGAAGCCCTGACCGAAGAGGGCTTGACGGGTTGCGAGCGAGGCGTGAACGGCACGACCCCGGCGGCCCATCACGAAGGGGTGATCCTGTTCTGGCCCGAGGAGTGCGCCGAGGACGTCCAAAGCGTGATCGATTCGCCGAATCTCTTCGGGTTCTACGTGCTCGACGACAGCCCCGGCGACGCCCGCTCCGCCCTGCGCGCGCTCTACCAGACGGTGCGGCGCTTCGACCCCGACGTCCGCTTTCCCGTGTGCGCAGGGTTCGGCGATGCCGGCTCGGTCGTCAACTTCGGTCCGGGCGTGTGCGACGTCATGCTGGTCTACTGGTATCCCGTGGGCACCACGTCCTACCGCCGTGAGAGCACCGCCGCCGAGGTCCAGCGGATTCGCATGACCGCCCGAAGCCGCGTGCCGGGCGTGCCCTTCGTGGGCGTATACCAGGCCTTCGACGGCAGCGCGGCCCGGACCGGCCAGGGAATGCCCACGGCGGAGCAGCTCCGCGAGCAGCTCGAGGACTTCGTTCGGGAAGGCGCCTCCGGGCTGGTGGCGTTTCTGGGCCGGGGCGGCGGCCTGCCCGGCTGGGGCGACGAGCCCGCGCTGGCGGCGGCGATTCGGGAGGCCAACGAGGAGATCCGCGCCACGGGCGCCCTCAAGGTCCGGCCGGAAACGGAAGCCATGGTGCGGAACCGGCTTGAGCTCACGGGATCTACGGAAGACCCGAAGTCGGTGTCGGGGGCGGTGCCGGCGTGGCGAATCGTGGGGCCTTTCGAAGACACCGACGAGAGGGGACTCGACGCGGCCTTCCCGCCCGATGCCGATTCGGACTTCGATGCCGTGTATCCGGTGAAGTTCGGCCGGGCCGGCTGGCGCGTGCGCCCGACCACCTGCGGCGTGGTCAGCTTCACCGCCGTCTACGGCCCCCACACCGAGCTTCACAACACCGTCGCCTACGCCGCGTGCGAGGTGACCAGCCCCGTCGAGCAGACCGTGCAGATGCGGCTCCATACGGACGACGATGCCTGGGTCCGGCTCAACGACGAGGAGGTTTACCGCTTCGAAGGCACCCGCGGCCTCGACTACGACAAGGACGCGGTGACGGTCACGCTGCCGGCCGGCACCTCGCCCATACGGGTGAAGGTGTACAACCGCCGGGGCATGTGGGGGTTCACGATGCGCTTCACCGATCTCGACGGGAACCCCCTCGAGGGGCTCGAATTCTCGCCTCAGCCGGAGTGATCCGGCCTGCGACGCTCCCGGAGCCTTCCGTCGGCGAAACGGCGCGCAATTTGCAACGCCGGGCGGGTTGTGTTTTGATTGATCACCTATTTTGATGCGCCGGGATTGAGAAACGCGGAAAGGCCCCATGAACAGGCTCCTTGCCCTTGCTTTGGCCTTGGCCTCGTTGACCCTGGGGTCGTGCGACGCGAAGTCGACGGGCCGGGACCGAGGCCTGATCTACGTGAGCCTTCCGCCCCAGGCGACCCTTGCGGAGCGGCTGGCCGGCGACCGGTTCGACGTCGCCGTCCTGCTCGGCCCCGGCAGCTCTCACGAGGCCTACGAGCCCCGGCCCTCGCAGATGCGCGAGCTGGCCGAGGCGGAGATTTTCGTCCGGGCGGAAGTGCCCTTCGAAAACGCGGCGTGGAACCGGATCGTCGGCGTCAATCCCGACATGCGCGTGGTGCGCGGATTCGAGGCCGCGCCGCCTTCGACCGAAGACGAGCACGACGACCACGACGAGCACGACGGGCACGACCACGGCCCGGTGGACCCGCACATGTGGCTGGATCCGGCCAACATGAAGCGCCAGGCGGAGGCCCTGGCGGCGGCCCTCAAGGAGATCGACCCGGACCATGCCGCCGAGTACGACGAGCGCCTCGAGCGCATCGTCGCCGACATCGACGCACTGGATCGCGAGCTCCGGGAGCTCCTCGAACCCGTGCGCGGCCGCGTATTCTGGGTCTACCACCCCGCCTGGGGCTATTTCGCGCGGGCTTACGGGCTGGAGCAGCAGGCGATTGAACGGGAAGGCCGCGAGGTGGGGTCGAGAACACTGGCCGGGCTCATCGAACGGGCCCGCCGCGAGGAGGTTCGGGTCATCTTCATCGAGCCCACGACCAACCGCCGCAACGTGACCGTCCTGGCCGATGAAGTCGGCGCCCGGGTCGAGGTCCTCAATCCCCTCGCCCCGGATTACCTCGAAAACCTGCGCCGTGTCGCCACGGCCATCGCGGAGGCCCTGAAATGACCGAACCCGCCAGCGTCGCCGAGTTTCGCGGCGTCAGTTTCCGATACGGCGTCAATCCCGTGCTGCAGGACGTCACCTTCGACATTCTGTCGAACGACTTCCTCGCCATCGTGGGTCCCAACA
>CAYVOE010000217.1:0-8600 GCA_964452795.1 uncultured Nitrospiraceae bacterium | reverse complement strand
CGCGCGATTCGTGGGCCGACGAATAGTTGGTAATGTGGCGACACGCTTCGATGAAAGTTACAGAGCCGCAGCGCCCCGTACAGAGCACAAACACGTTCATACATCGCCCTTTCTACTGGGAGCAAGTATGGGAGAAAGCAAACATCTCATGAACGAGAAATGAACCGCTATCAAACTAGCAGTGAAGCTAGAACCTCGGGAACTTCGAGGCACTTCTACCGGAATACAAAACCAAACTGTCGAAACCTATGCGGGCGTGATTATACCACGGAGGATCGTTTCGGGAAACCGCCGGGCGCACTCTTTCCTACGGCAGTAACCGGAGGCCGATGACTCCGGCCAGGATGAGGCCGATGCACGCCAGGCGCGGAAGGGACGCGCTTTCGTCGAAGAACAGGATCCCCCAGAGGACCACCCCCATGCTGCCCATCCCGACCCACACGGAATAGGCCGTGCCCGCGGGGAGATGGCGCATGGCCAGGGCCAGCAGGTACAGGCAGGCCATGTAGGCCACCACCACGATGGCGCTCGGAATGGGACGGGTCCAGCCGGCGGTGTACTTGATGCCCACCGCCCAGACCACCTCGAGAAGGCCTGCCAGGATGAGCAGGCCCCATGCACCGATTTTCATTGCTCGTAAATCTTCGCTTGTTCGACGTTGCACAGTTTTGCCCCGTGATCGGCTCGCGGGACCGCAGAAGGCTACCAGGGTCTTTTCCCGGGATCAAACCGCCGGGACTCCGCAAAATCCGTTGACCCCGGAGCAAACCTGTATTACACTTCGGTCGAAGGGTTCACCTTCGATCCGGTTTGGCACAGGAAAACGCGCGGCAGCAGGACGGGCTCGCAGCGTGTCCGGCCTTGCCTGCGGCGCGAGGGAGGAAGCCATGCCAAAACCTTCCAAGCGCAGGACCTCCGGCAGCGCCGCGTCGACGCCGGCGACGGGCGCCCCGAACGCCTCCGTTCCCCCGGCGATGCCTCCCGACGAAACGCCGGCCCCCGGCACGACCGGGCGCTACCTCGTGCTCTTGCAGGAAGACGACATCAAGGCCGGAGTCAGCGCCCTGGGCGACACGGCAGGCATTCGGTCGGTGGCCCGTTCCGGCGATTTCGAGAGCGGAGCGGTCTCGGCGGCCGACCTCGCCGGCACGGAGGCCGTGGTCTTCGACGATCTGGGCGTGGCGGTGGTCCAGACGCCGCCGGACCAGATCCGGGCGCTGGGCGTGGCGACCGCGGAAGCGGGGGCCCTCCTGGCCGTTGAACCCGAGCGCGTGGTCTACGCGCTGCAGGCGGGCGATCCCGACCCTGCCGTCACCATCATGCCGCCCCCGCCCCCGCCTCCGTCTCCGTCTCCTCCGACGGGGCCCGTCGGGTTGGCTTCCGGGTCGGGCTTTTCCTTCGACTATCTCCGGGGCTACCGCGACGCCGTGAACGAGCTGGTGGACCGGCTCCTCGGCGAGGCGGGACTGCCGTCCGAGACGGCCGACGAGGCCTTCGCGGCCGCTTTCGACGAGAGCGAATTGACCTGGGGGCTCCAGGCGACCCGGGTGGCTTCTTCTCGCTGGACCGGCCGCGGCGTCCGCGTCGCCGTCCTCGATACGGGCATGGACCTCAACCACCCCGACTTTGTCGGGCGCCGGATTACGGCCCGGTCTTTCATTGACGGCGAATCGGTGCAGGACGGCCACGGCCACGGCACCCACTGCATCGGCACTGCCTGCGGCCCGCTCAAACCGGCCCGCCTGCCCCGCTATGGGGTCGCCCACGAGTGCGAGATCTTCGCCGGCAAGGTGTTGAGCAACCGGGGCAGCGGCTCCGACGGCGGCATCCTCGCCGGGATCCAATGGGCCGTGCAGAACGGGTGCGCGGTGGTGTCCATGTCGCTGGGGGCGCCCGTGCGGGCCGGAGCGCGCTATTCCTCCGTGTTCGAGCAGGCCGCCCGCCGCGCCCTCAATGCGGGCACCCACATCATCGCCGCCGCCGGCAACGACAGCGGCCGGCCGAGCCACGTGGCCCCCGTAAGCCATCCCGCCAACTGCCCGTCCATCCTGGCCGTCGCCGCCCTGGACGCGCGCCTGCGGGTGGCTTACTTCTCCAACGGCGGCATCAACCCCGAGAGCGGCCAGATCGACATCGCCGGTCCCGGCGTGGCCGTCTATTCCGCGTGGCCCCTGCCGGACATCAATCACACCATCAGCGGCACCAGCATGGCCACGCCCCACGTGGCGGGCATCGCCGCCCTCTATGCGGAGGCCCACGCCAAGGCCCGGTGCATCGACCTGTTCAGCCTGCTGACCCAGAACGCGCGCCGGCTCGAGCTCCCCGCCCGCGACGTCGGCGCGGGCCTCGTCCAGGCGCCGTAATCCCGATTTTCGGCACCGCCGGAGGGGTGCTGGTTGCGATTCCACTTGCCAACCCCTCCGGCAGGTGCTACGATCTCGGTAGCGGCTGCCCTGCCGCAGCGAGGTCAAGCATGGCGCAAGTGAAACTGTCCATATCCGTTGACGACGATCACCTGAGCGGAGAGAAGTTCTGGGACGTCGTGGAACGGCTCAAGAAAGCGGGCATGAGCGTCCGCGAGCCCCTCGAGGCCCTCGGGATCATCGTGGGGTCGGCGGACGCGCGGGATCTCGGCGACATCAAGCGCGTGGCCGGGGGTTCGGAGCTCGAGGAGGAACGCTCGATCCGGATACCTCCGCCCAACCACGACGTCCAGTAGCCCCGCCCCTCCGAAGCCACCTGCCGGCCTTCTCTTCCGATCTGTCCGCACCGCCATACCCCGCTGAGCGAAGGGAGCTACCGTCGCGGGGCGTCCAGCACCTCGCGGATCTTGGCGACCAGCGCCTTCTGCGTAAAGGGTTTCTGGATGAAGTGGGCCTCCCGTCCGAGGGGGCTGAGGCCGGCGGGGGTCCCGTCCGGGTAACCCGAGGTGAACAGGACGGGTATTCCCGGCCGCAGCGCTTCGAGGCGCTGCCGCAGATCGGGCCCGCTCATCTCGGGCATTACCACGTCCGTTAAGAGCAGGTCCACGGCATCCGCGTGGATCCGGGCGATCTCGAGGGCCTCCCGAGGAGAAGCGGCGGCCAGCACGCGGAACCCTCGGCCTTCAAGAATGCGGGCGGTCAATTTGCGAACCAGGTCGTCGTCCTCGACCAGCAGGATGGTCTCGCCCCCGGGTTTCAGCTCCTCGTGCCCGGCGCTCGCGGCAACCGCCTCCGTCCTGGGCTCGACGGCGCGCGGCAGGTACACCCGGAACGTGGTTCCCCGCCCTTCTTCGCTGTACACCCACACCGTGCCGCCGCTCTGCTTGACGATTCCGTAGACTGTGGCGAGGCCCAGCCCCGTGCCCCGGCCCGGTGCCTTGGTGGTGAAGAAGGGTTCGAAGATGCGGTCGCGGACGTGGGACGGCATTCCGCATCCCGTGTCCGTCACCGACAGGCAGACGTATTCCCCCGGCGGCACGCTCGCATGGGTGTGGGTATAGTTCTCGTCGAGCATCGCGTTGGAGGTGCTGATCCGGAGGGTGCCCGCTTCTCCCATGGCGTCGCGGGCGTTGATGACCAGATTCATGAGGATCTGTTCCATCTGGCTGGGATCGGCCATGATTTCCCACAGGGAGGGGGCCAACTGGGTCTGGAACTCGATGTGTTCGCCGATCACGCGCCGCAGCATCTTCTCGAGGTTCGCCACCACGCCGTTGAGATCCAGCAGCTCCGGCTGCAGCACCTGTTTGCGGCCGAAGGCCAGTAGCTGGCGCGTCAACGCCGCGGCGCGCTCGGCCGCGTGGCGGATCTCTTCGGCGTCGGTACGACGCGGATCGCCCTCCTCCAGATCCTCGAGCAGAAAGGCGCTGGCTCCCAGAATGGCTGTGAGGATGTTGTTGAAGTCGTGGGCCACGCCGCTGGCCAGTTGCCCGATGGCCTCGAGCTTCTGCGCCTGGAACAGTTGCTCCTGGAGCAGCGCCCGCTCCCGGCGTCCCCGGGCCTCGGCCAGCTCCCGTTCGACCGCCGGCACCAGGCGCGCCAGCTTGTCTTTCATGACGAAGTCATGGGCGCCGGCCTTCATGGCGGCCACGGCGGCCTCTTCGCCGATGGTCCCCGATACGATGATGAAGGGAATGTCGTGCCCGGCTTCCTTGAGCACCTCGAGGGCGCCGAGGGCGCTGAAGGACGGCATCCCGTGGTCGGAAATCACGAGTTCCCAGACCTCGTTCTCGAGGGCGGCCCGCATATCGTCGCGGGTGTCGACCCGCCGGGCATGGACGTCGTAGCCGCCCCGCCGCAGGGCGTGGAGAACCAACTCGGCGTCCGCCGGGTTGTCTTCCACCATGAGCACACGCAACGGAGCGGACATCAGGCGCCTTCCTCAGAGGGGCGTTGAACCACCGGCGGCTCGTTCAACAAGAGCCAATACATGCCGAGCTCGCGGACGGACTCCGTGAATTGCTGGAAGTCCACGGGCTTCACGATGTAGCTGTTCACCCCGAGGCTGTAGGTCTCCGCCACGTCGCGCTCCTCCTTCGACGACGTCAGCACCACCACGGGTATGGAACGGGTGCGCGGGTCGCTCTTGATGCGCCGCAGCACCTCGATGCCGTCCACCTTGGGCAATTTGAGGTCCAGCAGGATCACCTTCGGCCCGCCCAGTCCGACGTTCCGGCCTTCCGAATCCCCCGTGCCGAAGAGAAACTCGAGGGCCTCGGCGCCGTCGCGGGCCAGATGGACGCGGTTGGCGAGCCGGTTCTTCCTCAACGCATGGAGCGCGAGCTCGGCGTCGTTGGGATTGTCTTCCACCAGCAGGATCTCCACGAACTGCTCGGTCATTTTCAAGGAACTCCTATTGCGCCGCCCGGAGAGCGCCCTTCGCGCGCGCTTTCCCGAAGGCCTCGGCGCCGTGCGGCTCAGTCCTGTGCCCCGGGATCGTCCTCCGGGAGATTCAACGTGAAATAAAAGGTGGCGCCCTGGTCCACCGCCCCTTCCGCCCAGGCCCGCCCGCCGTGGCGGTGGACGATTCGCTGAACGATGGCGAGCCCTACGCCGGTGCCTTCAAATTCCTCCATGCGGTGCAGCCGCTGGAACACGCCGAAAAGCTTGTTCACGTACTGCATGTCGAAACCGGCCCCGTTGTCGCGGACGTAGTACACCGCCGTGTCGCCTTCGACGCGTCCTCCCACCTCGACCTCCGCCACGTCCCGGTGCCGCGTGTACTTCAAGGCGTTCGACAGGAGGTTGGCCCAGACCTGCCGGAGGAGGGCGGGGTCGGCCTCGCAAGGCGGGAGCTCGTCCACGTGGGTCCGGATCTCGCGTCCCTCCTCGGCCGCGCACAGTTCCTCGAGCACCTCGCGCACGAGGGCCGTCGGTGAAACGGGCCGCACCTCGACGGCCTTGCGCGAAACCCGGGAGAAAGCCAGGAGGTCGTCGATGAGTTTCCCCATCATCTGGCTGTTCTCGCGAATGATCCCAAGGTAGCGCTGGGCGTCCCCGTCAAGTTGCTCGGCGTAGTCTTCCATCAGGATCCGCGAGAACCCGTCCAGCGCCCGCAGGGGCGCCCGCAGGTCGTGGGACACGGAATACGAGAAGGCCTCGAGCTCGCGGTTGGCCGTCGCCAGTTCTTCGCTGCCCCGGCTCAATTCCTCGTTGGCCTGCCGAAGCTCCTCTTCGCGCTCCTGAAGGGCCGCTTGCGCCCGCTTGTGCTCGGTGATGTCGCGGAACACCACCACCCCGCCCCGCGGCGTGCCTTCCGGCCCCTTCAAAGGCCGGGCCGTTGCGCTCAGCCATCGCGTCGACGCTCCGTCGCGGGCCACCGTGAGCTCGACGCCGTCGCAGGCACGGCCTTCCACGGCATCCACCAGGGGGCACATCTCCGGCGGGCAGGGAATTCCGTCCTCGCCGCTGCCGTCGTGCAGGCCGAACCGCTTTGGCCAGGTCTCCGGGGGGGTGTCGGGCGTGGAAGTGCTGAACATTTCCTGGGCCGCCGGGTTGAAGAGGAGAACAGCCCCCGTTTCGTCGGCCACAACGACGCCGTCTCCCATGCTTTCCAGGATCGATTGAAGGACCGACGTCTGCTTGTGCAGGGCCTCGTCGGCCCGCTGCCGGGCCGCCACCTGACGGCGGATGATCGAGAGCGACACCGCCATCAGGAATACCGCTACCGTGCTCCCGGCGATGATGGCCAGCCGCGTCGCCAGGGCGCCCCCTTCGGTCCGGTAGCGGCTGTCGGTCAGCATGAACCGCTCGAGCTCGGACATCCGCGCCAGCCCCGCCCGGATGCGGTTCATCGCCTCGAGTCCCCGGCCGGTCTGAATCATGCGCGCCGCCGCTTCGAGGCCGTCGCGCCGCCGGGTCTCGATGATCTCGCGACTGAAGGTGATCCGTTCCGACAGGTGGGGCAGGAGCTCTTCGAGCCGCCGCTCCATCTCCGTGTTGCCCCGCACCATCCCCGCCAGTTCCGCCACCAGGGGCCCGAAGGCCTCCTCGGCGGCGCGGTAGGGTTCAAGGAAAGCCTCGTCGCCCGTCAGGGCGAACCCCCGGGCCGCGGATTGGAGGTCCAGCATCGTGGATTGAAGCCTCGACAGGCGGGCGAGTATCTCGAGCGCCTCGTCTTGTCGACGTTCCGCCTCGATGAGGCGCACCGTATTCAGGTAGGACACACCGCCGATAGTGAACAGAATCAGGATCGCCAGCGCGAATCCGAAGTTTACTACTCGGTTTTCCGTGAATCTCATCTACCGTGCCCGGAGAGCCGCGCCGCGCCGCTGCAATCCGCCGTCGTGGCCGCGCGCACCCGCTTCATACCCTAGCATGCGAGTCTCAGGCTTCCGGAGCCCGGGCGGGCGTGTGCGCAGACGAACCTTCTTACCTGTTTTCGGCCTCGATCCGGACGACCTGTACCGAAGGAGAAGTACGGCCGACCCACGACAGCCCCGTCACCGGAGGAGCGTCTAACCGGAAGCCCCCGTCCCTGAAGTTCCAAGGATAGCACACCACAAGCGCCCTTTCCAGATCGGTGCGTGTCCTATCTCGGCTTATCGCCGGCGGGGTTTCCCCGTCGGGCCCGTCTCCGGCGCCTCGCGTTCCCGCTGTTATGATAGCGGGCAGAGACACCGGGCAGCGGAACGCAACGGGCGCTTCGGGTCTTGGGAACCACGGCCGGAGGCGTGCTATACTCCGCGCCGGTTGCGTCCGGAAAGGCCGTATGAGAAAGAAGCTCCAAATAGCGGTCGGGCTCCTCGTGGGGGCGGTGATCTTGTGGGTCCTGTTTCGGGATACGGACTGGGGCGCGGTCTACGAGGCCATCCGAAACGCGAGCGTCGGATGGATCCTCTTAAGTCAGGTACCTATCTGGGGCAGCTTTCTGAGCCGGGTACAACGCTGGTCGTATATCGTCCGTGCCGCCACTCCCGCCCGGTTTCGCACGCTCTTCGCCGCCACCCAGATAGGCTTTCTCGCCAATTTTGTGCTGCCCCTGCGCGTGGGCGAGCTCATCCGGCCCCTGGTGTTGTCGCGACGGACCGGCATCCATTTCTCCAAGGGCATCGCCTCCGTCGCCCTGGACCGGGTGACGGACCTCTTCGGGGCGGCCGCCTGCACCCTGGTGACCCTCCTCGCCATCGACCTGACCCGGCCCGTGGTGGTTCCGGCGGGCACACTGGGCATCACCGATTCCTTCGAAGTGTCGCAGGAGGTGATCCGGGGCCTCGTGGCCGTGCTCGGCATCAGCCTCGTGGGGTCTGCCGTCTGCCTGACCCTGCTCTACGTGAAGCAGCGGTGGTTCCTCAGCCTCGTCGAACGGTTCCTGGGCAAGGTGTCGGCGCGCCTGGCCCGGTCGGGCGTCCATCTGCTGGGCCAGTTCGCCGAAGGCCTCTCCGTGCTCCGGTCGGGCACCGACATCGTCAAGGCCCTCGCGTGGTCGCTCGTCGTCTGGGGCATGTTCGTCCTCGCGTCCCTCTGCTTCTTCGAGGCCTTCGCCATCGACTACCCCTGGTACGCGCCCTTTCTCCTCCAGACCCTGCTCGCCATGGCCGTCACCATCCCCGGCCCCCCCGGATTCGTGGGCCCCTTCCACCTGGCCGTGTACGTCTGCCTGATGATCGCCGCCCCGGGCGGAGACACGGAGGTGGCCAAGGCCGCCGCCATCGTGATGCACCTCGCGAACCTGATCCCCGTGGTCATCGCCGGGCTCATCGGCCTGGCCCTGGAGAACGCCAGCCTCCTCGAGCTCACCCGGGAGAGCGAAGTCGCCGAAGCCCACACCGCCACGGAGCCCCTCGACTGACCCGGCCGACGATTGCCAATGCAACGCCTCCGCCCGGCCACCGCCCCGACCGTTCCGGAACCCAGATCCGCCCGTGAGGAAATTCCCCGAAGGGGATACATAGGTTAGCCCAGGGTCAGCGAGCGTAAGCGAGCGCCACCCTGGGATCACGAGCACACCCACCGTCTTTTCCCTGAAAGGGATACATACGCGGCGATACAGGCCGGCGGTTGGGCGCGACCGTCCGGCCACCGGCGTCCGTCGTAAGACTACGGGGGCTGCGCTTGATGGGGCTGTGAGCCTGCCCCTCCCCGTCATTGCGAGGAGCGGACCCCTGGGGCTCAACG